>LUCF01000011.1 GCA_001593845.1 Candidatus Bathyarchaeota archaeon B63
TCATGGCTTACACGCTACTTCGTTTTGAAGAAGAGCCAGTTCTTCTCTCCCTTAAATCGTAATAGGCAGTATCTTCCCTTTAATCTCTTTCCCTTAATCTCGAAGACTATCTTATGGGGCTTCCTGTCGATGAGGCTGTATGTTCCCTTATCCCATATCTCAACGGTGCCCGCGCCGTACTGGCCCTCCGGGATCGTCCCTTCGAAATCCGCATACTCTAATGGGTGGTCCTCCACTAAGACGGCGAGTCTCCTCAAGCCCTTCTCCGCCGGGGGCTCCTTCGGCACCGCCCAGCTCTTCAGCACGCCGTTCATCTCCAGACGTAGATCCCAATGCAGACGCGTCGCTTGGTGTTTATGTATCACGTAGATCCTTTCTTCTCCGCCGCTCATCTCCCCTTTGCCCCTCAATATGCATAAGATAACTTTTTCTTCAATAAACTTTTCATATCCATTTAATGACGCCCACCAACCCAACAAGCCTGAACGGCAGGTCTAAAATCCAGGAGCAACCAAAATGTTGCTAACATTCAATTGCTGAAACTGTCTTCTCCATCTTATCGGCTTCTTGCTTGGCTATCTGCAATGACACTTCGGTTATGATCTCATCAAGCTTCTTCACAAGCGGGTGAGCATTGTTTATTCTGTATAGGGTTGCTCTGCCGATCCTCCTAGTCGGCTTCACTATCCCTAGCTCTTCTAGATCCTTAAAGTACTTATAGAATGTCTGCTTGCTCATTCCCAACTCCCTTATAACCTCAGTCTTGGTGAAGTCAAAGTACGGGTTGTCCATGAAAAAGTCTAATATCCTGAGTTTAGGGGAATTTCCGAACATCTTTATGAGTAAAGTCTCGCCGAGATCCTTGTACCTTACTTCATCCATGCATGCCTACCTACCTATTAAATGATAGGTAAAGTATTTAAATTTTAACAATTAATGGTTTTATAGATGTACTTTGTCCTCATTCATGGAGGATGAGATTAAAATAATCATTCTAGACAAGCTGAGGAAGAGGGGCTGTTGGGGTGGGAGGTATACTCCTCTCGATTCATTGGTCAGGTGGCTAGGAAAGAGGATTAGGGGGAATGGAAGGAGAGTAAGAGTAGCAATAAGCCAACTCGTTAATGAGGGGTACCTGATCCTCCATAAGAGAGGTAAAACGGTCTCTTTAAATCCGACGAGAAGCAGAGAGATCATAAAATTTATAGAAAGAAAGTGACTGAGGTTTTCGATTGTAATGATGGCTTGCGGATTTATTCATTAGAAATAGAAGCCAGAAAGTGCAGCGCCAAAATGGAGATCCTTGAAATATACTTATGCGGCTCTCACCGTCCATAATAGCGTTTAATTAGAACCCTTAAATTTCCGCTCTCGTCATCCTCTAAATTGGGTAGCCATGATGATCCGTGCATTAGTCAAGAGGAAAAGACGTGTAAGACCTGGCAGGGGCTTCAGTAAAGCAGAGCTGAGAGAGGCTGGCCTGAGCGTGAAGGAGGCATTGAAGCTTGGAATCCCCGTTGACGTCAGGAGATCCACTAGGCATGAAGAAAACATAGAGGCCCTCAAGTCATTTTTAGTCAGGGGTCCACGGGCCAAGAAGCCTAAGGAAGCGGAAGCCAGTGATCAGATGAGGGGCATCCCAATGAGCCGAGCGGGGGAGCCCGCCTCAAAATCAGCCTCTAAGCGCATCATAACGTGAGACGCTATCGCCGATCCAAGCCGAGCTGGTGATTCTTAACCCTCAGAGTTCATTTTCTCCCTCCCAAAGGATGACAGGGCCCATTCATCGGTCTCCTCCAGCGAATGTGAGAGGCCGATCGAACAGTTTATTAGCTATTTTTTTAAGCGTCACGGTCCTTTATGTTTCGGAGTCCTAGTAGAGGATCGGTGGCGAAGATGTGCATACTCGGGAAGGACGAGTTAACTAGGCTGATCAATAAGTACAAGTGCATATACCCATTTGATATGAGCCTCCTCGACGGGGACGGCTACGTCTTAACGGTTAAGGACGAGGTCACCCTGAATTATCTTGAGCATAGAAACGTGATCTCGAAGGAGGTAGTCTTCACCCCTCCCGGATACGTTGCTCACCTAACAGCGAAGAGCAAGTATGGCCGCGCCGGCCTCTCATTCCTGAATGCGGCTAAGGTTCACAGCGGGTTCTTGGGGAGGCTTGCGCTGGAGCTCGTTAACCTGAGCAATGAGAGGAAGCCGATAACAATTAGGAGGGGAGACCCGCTCATTCACATAGAGTTCATAACTAGGATGGGGAAGCCATCCCCATATGTTGGGGAGTACCAATTCCAGTATATGACCGATGAGGAGATAGAGTTTTACATCCCCATCCTGAAGGAGGTCTTTGAGAATTACGATGAGCTGGCGAAGATATGGTTCCGGAAGAAGCCTCTGAGGGAATAATTCCCCTTCATAAATGAAGATTTAAATATCCCGTCCCCCTCGATAAAGGAAGGTAAAGAAGATGAAGGCACGCAACTACCGCCGGGTGAAGGGAATCCCGTACGTGCGGACGGAGTACATACACGGCGCTCCCCAACCGAAGATAGCTAAATTCACGATGGGGCAGCTCTCGGAGAGCCATACTCATAGGGTATCCCTCCTCGCACGTAAGAGAGTCCAGATCAGGCATAACGCCTTGGAAGCCGCCCGGATAGCGGCTAACAGGTACCTCCAGAGGAAGCTGGGAAAGAACTTCTTCCTCCGCATACTTCTCCTGCCGCATGTTGTTCTCCGCGAGAACAAGATGATCTTCGGCGCGCATGCGGATAGGCTTCAGGACGGCATGAGGAAGGCCTTCGGGAAGCCCGTAGGGAGAGCCGCGCGCGTCGAGCCTGACCAGCCTGTAGCTGAGGTCTATGTTGAGAAGGCTGGTATTGAGGTTGCTAAGGAGGCCCTTAGGAGGGCCGGGGCGAAACTGCCCACCCCATACCGGATAGTCATAGAGGAATTAGAAAAGCCAAGTTTAGAGGTGAAAGCTGTTGCCGGATGAGAAGAAGTTCGTCCTCTGGTTCGACGAGATAGGCATGGAAGATGTGCCGCTCGTCGGGGGGAAGAGCGCGAGCCTAGGGGAGATGACTAGGAGAACCGGGGTCCCCGTCCCATACGGCTTCGCAACGACCGCTGAGGCCTACAGGTATTACCTGAAGGCAAACAAACTCGACGAGAAGATGGCGAAGATCCTGGATGAGATAAAGGACCCCAATGATACTAAGACCCTTCAAAGCGTCGGGGCGAGAATAAGGAGGCTGATCGCTAAGGCTAAGATGCCAAGCGATCTAGAGGATGCAATCGTCGATGCATATAAAAAATTAGCTGAGAAGGTTGGCGATGAAGAGCCATTCGTCGCCGTTCGGAGCTCAGCAACGGCGGAGGACCTGCCGGATGCGAGCTTCGCTGGCCAGCAGGAGACCTTCCTCAACGTTCAGGGAGCGGAAGAGGTCGTTGAGAAAGTGAAGGAGTGCTTCGCCAGCCTCTTCACCGACAGGGCGATATTCTACAGGATCCAGAAGGGCTTCGATCATCTCTCCGTCGCCCTGAGCGCCGCCATTCAGCTCATGGTGTACAGCAAGGCGAGCGGCGTCATATTCACATTGGACGTCTCCAACGGGGATAGAAGCGTAGTCCTTATAGAGGCGGGGTATGGATTAGGCGAGTATGTCGTTCAAGGCAAGATAACCCCCGATGAATACATAGTCAGGAAATCCGATCTAGCCATCGTCAGAAAGAACGTTCCAAAGAAGACAGTCCAGCTGGTGAGGCTTCCAACCGGGGGAACAGAGGAGAGGCCCGTCCCGCCTGACCTACAGGACAAGCAGGTTCTGACGGATGAGCAGATCAGGGAGCTGGCGAAGTACGCCATAACCATAGAGGATCACTACAAGAAGCCGATGGATATCGAGTGGGCCTTGGATGAGAGGACGAATAAGCTATTCATTCTACAAGCCAGACCGGAGACTGTCTGGGCGATCAGAAAAGAGGAGGAGAAGCCTGAGGCCGAGATAGAGACGACGAAGGAGAGGAAGATACTCGTGCAGGGCCTACCAGCCTCTCCCGGTATAGCTGTGGGCAAGGTTCACATAATCCCCACGGTCGACAAGATAAACGAGTTCAATAAGGGAGAGATACTCGTCACCGAGATGACCGCGCCCGACTGGGTTCCAGCTATGAGGAAGGCAGCCGCGATAGTGACGAACTCAGGAGGCATGACGTGTCACGCGGCCATAGTCTCGAGGGAGCTGGGAATCCCATGCATCGTCGGAACGGCCTCGAGGGGAACACCGGCGACCGAGGTTCTCCCGGACGGGGCGATGGTGACGGTGGATGCGAAGCTCGGCGTCGTCTACGAGGGTGCCCTAGAAGAGGCAGTTGCGAAGCCTGAGGTCACCGGGAAAGCCGTGACCGTCGCGGAGCCGCACATAGTCACAGGAACGAAGGTCTACGTGAACCTAGGTGAGCCGGAGATAGCCGAGAGGGTAGCAGCTCTCCCGGCTGACGGCGTAGGCCTGCTTAGGCAGGAGTTCGTCTGGAGCAGTGAGATCGGGGAGCATCCGCTCTATCTGATCGAGACTGGGCATCCTGAGAAGGTAATCGACAGTCTCGCTGAGGCCTTCAGGAAGATCTGCGCCGCCTTCTATCCCAGGCCCGTCATAATGCGCTTCAGCGACTTCAAGTCTTCGGAGTATAGGGAGCTCAAGGGCGGAGAGAAGTACGAGCCTGTTGAGCCATCAGCCCTCATGGGCTGGAGAGGCGCCTCGAGATATTATGACCCGAAGTACGTTGAGGCCTTCAGGCTTGAGGTGAGGGCTGTAAAGAAGGTGCGCGACGAGTTCGGCCTCAAGAACCTGCACGTCATGATCCCGTTCTGCCGAAGAGTCGAGGAGATGGAGAAGATCATCAAGATATTCGAGGAGGAGGGCCTCAGAAGGGGGCCTGACTTCAAGGTATGGCTGATGGCTGAGATACCGAGCAACTGCCTCGTGGCTGACAAGTTCAACAAGTACGTCGACGGCTACAGCATCGGAAGCAACGACCTCACGATGACTATTCTCGGCTGCGACAGGGACAATGAGACGGTAGCGCACCTCTTCGATGAACGTGACTTGGCGGTCAAACGGGCGATCAGGATGCTCATCAAGCTCGCCCACCGCGACGGAAAGACCGTCAGCATATGCGGGCAGGCTCCAAGCGTCTATCCGGAGTTCACCGAGTTCCTGGTCAGAAGCGGGATCGACAGTATCTCTGTCAACCCCGACGTAGTCGTGGAGACCAGAAAACTCGTCGCGATGGTCGAGCAGCGGATAATGCTTGAGAAGCTAACAGGCAAGGGGATGAGGGAAGACCCGGATCTGGATATCCCCCTTGACTAGCATCCCCATTTTATTTTAGGAATAACCGCCCTTCCGAGAAGGACCGCAGGCTCCTTCATGGAATTAAAAGATCTCCGGGCTGATTAGACCGGTCAACAGCCCCTCCGCGGCTCCGCAAATTCTTAAGCATGACCCTGCATAATATTAATTGATCGATGAGCTTCTGGGAGTCATATGCAGAGCGGATCTTTTGAGCTCGAGGAGGAGCGGCTGGAAGAGGAGGTCAGGCGGCGTAAAGCGAAGAGGGTCATACTCCAGCTTCCCGACGGGCTGAAGCGGGAGGGCCTGAGGCTCGCAGATGCGATTGAGAGGGCCGGGGCGACCGCCATAATCTCAGGGGATCCATGCTACGGCGCATGCGACATCGCCCTGTCCACCGCTGTCTCCGTCAACGCTGACCTCATAGTTCATTACGGTCACACGGTGATGATTAAACGAACCGGGGTTCCAGTGGTATACTTCCAGGCGCATGCCAGAGTTCCGGTTGAGGGGGCCGTTGAAAGGGCGATCGAGCTGCTGAAACCCTGGAGAAGAATAGGTCTCGCAACGACTGCTCAACACGTAGATGACCTTGACGTGGTCAAAGGACTGCTCACATCCGCGGGGAAGGATGTATACATCGGGGATGACTGTGAGACGCTTCATCCCGGCCAGGTTCTCGGCTGTAATTACATGAATGCCAAGTCGATCTCCCCACGTGTCGAGGCCTTCCTTTTCATCGGCGGGGGGCGTTTCCACCCGTTGGGGTTAGCCCTCGCAACGATGAAGCCCGTGATCTCCGCTGACCCATTCGAGGGGAGAGCCTACTCACTGGAGGACGAGACGAGAAGGGTTCTGAGAAAGAGGTGGGCAGGGATCGAAGAGGCGAGGAAAGCGAAGAATTACGGAGTGATAATAGGCCTGAAGCCGGGTCAGCTTAGGTTAGAAGCGGCGATGCGGATTAGAGAGGCCTTGAGGCGCATGGGGAAGAAGGCCCATCTCCTGGCCCTCACGGAGATAACCCCAACCTCACTCGGCCACTTCCAGCCCCTTGAAGCCTATATTAACACAGCATGCCCGAGGGTCTCCCTCGATGACCCCTCAATCTTCCCAAGGCCCGTCTTGACATTGAAGGAGGCCTACGTCATGCTTGGGATGATGAGATGGGAAGACCTCTTAGCGGAGGGAATCATCTAGATCCAGCGGGTGCTGCGGCATATGCGGTCTGATAATGGATTGATGAAGCGGAAGCATCTGGCTATTCTGCTCTCCGAGCTGGAGCCGAGTCCCAGGCCCAAGCTGAGATTGGAGGGCTACACCATCGACGCTGAGGCTGCGGCGGAGATGACGTACATAGCCTTCATGCATGGCGATATAAAGGGAAGAAGGGTCATCGACTTGGGATGCGGCTCCGGAATACTGGCGATAGCTGCGGCTTCGCTGGGGGCACGTGAGGTCCTCGGAGTAGATGTGGATGAGGCCGCTATAAGGACGGCGATACTGAACGCTCAGAAGAGAAGCGTCAACGTCGATTTCATCATCGGGGATATAGAATGCGTCGTGGGCAGGTTTGATACCACCCTCATGAATCCCCCGTTCGGAACTTGGAGAAGGGGGGCTGATGTGAGATTCCTGAGGAAGGCCCTTGAGATATCGGATGTCGTTTATTCGCTGCATAAACGAAGCGAATCAGTCAGGCGTTTTCTCAGAGATAAGATATCAAGGATGGGCGGCGAGATAGCTTGGTTAAGGGAGATAGACCTGACCATTAAGAGGACGTATCATTTCCACACTAGAAGAAGATACCGGGTGGAGGCTGATCTCTACAGGATTACGCGTCAAGGTGGCTGTCAGAAACCGGCGGGCAGAGGAATCAACAGCAAGACTAATATGGGAGCTGATTGACGTTGTTAAAGGATAAATCCATGCATCAGTATCAGACGGGTTGTTCATGAACGAGATCAGAAGCAGCGGGCAATTCGTTGTCCCAGGAGATAGGCTAGGGGTCATCGAGGAGTTCATACCGGACTCCGGAACATACGTGAAGGACGGGTATATATACTCCTCGAATGTCGGTTACGTCCTGATAGACTTCGCCAACAAGAAGGTCTCCGTCTATCCGGTCGCGCGGAACATGAACGTTCCAAGGGTCAACAACATAGTCGCAGGGTGGGTGGCAAGCGTCCAGAGCACACATGCAACCGTTCAGATAATAAAGGTCGGGAGAAAGTTCCTCTCCGGCCGTTTCACCGGGATAATCCACATCTCAGATGTAAGCCACAGGTACCTCGATAACATGTATGACGCCTTCAGAATGGGCGATCTGATCCGGGCTAGGGTTGTAAGTGACAAGAATAAGACTTATCATCTGACGACTAAGGATGAGAACCTAGGCGTCCTCTACGCCTTCTGCTCGCAGTGCGGCGACATCCTAATAAAGCGGAGAAGACTTAGATGCAGAGCCTGTGGAAACATCGAGAAACGGAAGATCACCTCGGACTATGGAAAAGGGATTTTATGAAGCGGAGGGACACGGCTATTATGAAGCTGAAGGTATTGAGGCGGGCTGCTCAAGAATTAAAGCTCGAGATCGAGGGGGAGGGCCATACCCTCTGCAACCTCTTAGAGTCTGTTCTCCTAGAGGATAAGGATGTTGAGTTCGCCGGTTATGATGTGCCTCATCCCTTGATCTCCAACACGATATTCTTCATCAGGACGAAGAAGGGGAAGAAGCCTGAGGATGCCTTAGTAGAAGCGATCGAAAAAATCCGCCTTATGGGACAAGAATTCAGCGAGGCGATCAAAAGCGCGCTCGAGGCATGGAAGAAGGGGGAAGGATGAGATCCTCTGGCTGGATGGAGCTTTAATCCTTTCAAAGTTGTGGAGCATCCCCATAAAGCCTCCACAGTATCTCTTACGATGGTAAAAGCCGGAGAATTAAGACTTACTTTTTGGGCGTTTGAATACGCGTCATACGCTAATCAGAGAGATGGACTGGGGAATTTTATCCCAGCTTGAATCCTAAGGCTGCTCCGGCTAAGAAGCTCCCAGCGAAAGGCAACCCTGAGACTATGGGTGTGATCATGTCGGTAGCCTGCCCAGCGATTCTAAGTAGGCTTTGGACCTTCTCGATTAATTTATCGTAATTTACCGTTATTATCCCCTCATTGGCTAGGTAGATCAGGGAGAGGGCCGCCAATCCGATGAGCACTGCTATGAGCTTAGTTAATTTTTTCAGAGCGTAGCCGGAAAAGAACCCTAGAACCCCGCCGATCCCTAGCTGATAAATGATTGGATTTAGAAGTTCACTCATCGAGCTGCCTCCTAGATATCAATTTTTCCTCGCAATTTTTAAGTCTTAAGTAATGAAGATTCATATTTCCGCCATATTCTCCTTAGAAGAGCCTCCAAGGCCTCCTCGACATTCTCGGTCTCATTCATGATCTGGATGATCTCTCTCAGGGATGTGATTCCGATCAGCCATGCATATGCTATGAGGGCCTCAGCTGCGTTTGCTTGCTGGTGGCGATCCACTCTGGAGGGGAGGATCCTCCTCAGCCCCGACCTTCTTAGGGCTGAGGCGAGCTTCATATTGCTGAGCTTACGTCCCACAGGCTTTCCCTCCCTAAATGAGGAGGCTAATGAATAGGCGAAGTTTATGAAGGCGTCCCCCAACGCGGCTAAGTCGTTATCCATCAGGATATCGGATAGGTTCTGATGATCCGGGATGAAATTGAGATCCAGGCCTCTTAATGGATGGTTCATGGCCATCTCAGGCATCCTTATCTTATGGAAGACTATTTAGCATTCAATGGGGATAAATCTTTCATAGCGAGGGGGGCTTAATCCCGCAGGGGTCAGAGTGAACATCGATGCTGCTGCCTCGTGAGGAAGGCCGTATGAAGCGGACGGTCACGTTGAGGGTGAACGGTGAGAAGCCGGAGAGGAGCGTAATACGAGCGGCAGCCGAGATAATCCGTAGTGGCGGCTTAGTGGCATTTCCAACGGAGACCGTTTACGGCTTGGGGGCTGACGCCTTGAATCCGGAGGCTGTTCGACGGATATATGCTGCTAAGGGCCGCCCACTTGACAATCCGCTGATAGTCCACATAGCGGATAGGAGGGACGTTTATAGGCTGGCGGATGATGTCCCATCGGCCGCTGAGGATCTGATGGATTTCTGGCCTGGGCCATTAACTTTGGTTCTTCGGGCCTCCGGGATCGTTCCAAGGGAGACCACGGGGGGGCTGGATACGGTTGCGGTGAGGATGCCTAACCACGAGGTTGCCTTGGCTCTGATCCGGGAGTCCGGCGTTCCCATAGCCGCGCCGAGCGCCAATCTCGCCGGCCGTCCAAGCCCAACCACGGCCATGCATGTTAAACAGGATCTGGATGGGCGGATAGACATGATCCTCGACGCTGGCCCGACGGCGATAGGGGTGGAGTCAACAGTTTTAGATCTGACATCCAAGCCTCCTCAGGTTCTGAGGCCTGGAGGGCTACCGTTTGAGGAGCTGAGGCGGATAATTCACGATGTTAGGCTTCATCCCTCAGCCGTGGCCGAGAGGGAATTGCGGATCGCCGTTGCGGCTTCACCTGGCATGAAGCATAAGCATTACTCCCCGAAGGCTCAGCTCATCCTCGTCGAGGGGGAGACAAGCGCGTTAATCAGCAAGATCCAGGAGTTGGTGAGCCGCTATAATAGGCATGGGAAGAAGGTGGGCGTGCTGGCTACTGATGAGACTCAGCGTCATTATCAGGCGGACGTGATAAAGTCGCTGGGAAGCCGCGGGGACACATCCTTCATGGCTAAGAACCTCTTTAGGCTGCTCAGGGAATTCGACGATGAGGGAGTTGACGTCATAATCGCCGAAGGCGTCCCGCTTAGGCATCTCGGCCTGGCGGTGATGAATAGGCTTCGGAAGGCTTCAGGCTTCAATATCGTCAGGGCTGACTAATCCTCATCCAGGTCTTCGATTCCCTTATCGGTGATCATGAACCTAACCGGGACCTCAGGCAGGTATGGGCTGTCTATCACCCTCGCAACCCTGACTCCCTTGCTTCCCTTCCGTAGGAAAACCCTATGCGTGCAGGCGTGAGCCATGACGTTCCCCCCAGCAGGCCTGTTCGGGTCTCCGAAGAAGGCTGTTGGGTTGCCTTGAACCTGATTCGTCAATACCACCGCGATGTTATAGGCCTCCGAGAGCCTGATGAGCTTATGCAGGTACTGATTCAGTTTCTGCTGCCTGTCAGCCAAGCTTTCGCGGCCGACATATTCTCCCCTGAAGTGGCTTATCATGCTGTCGATTATGACCATCTTTATATCGTTCTCAGGGACGAGCGTGAAGAGCCTATCGATCAATAGGCATTGGTGACTGCTGTTGTATGCCCGGCCGACCAGAATCCCGTTAGCGACGGTCTCTGGATCTAGCCCCCTCGCTGATGCTATCTGGTATATCCTCTCGGGCATGAATGTGCCTTCCGTATCTATGAATGCGACGTTACCGTTGAGGCCTCCCTTCTCGAATGGGAGCTGGGCGGTCACCGAGAGCATCAGGCAGATCTGGGTCTTACC
>LUCF01000012.1:0-1335 GCA_001593845.1 Candidatus Bathyarchaeota archaeon B63
CAAACCGAACACCCTCTTTCTCCTTTTTCAGTCTTGAAGTGGAAGGTTTTCTGATGATTAATATGTGTAGGAATCCCCCTAAAAGGAATATCCCAAATGACACTGCGAGAACTATGATTGCTGCGGCTTTATTTAAATAAAGAATCAGGAGTGAGAGGGCGAATAAGAGGTAGCTGAAAACAATAATTTTATTTGTTATTCCGGCCTTCATGGGTCTCCTCCTCCTTTACAACCAGAACTGGGCATGGTGCTTTGCTGATGATGCTGCGGCTGATGTTTCCAAATAGCAGTCCAGCGAAGATGCTGGGCTTTTTGCTTCCGATAACGATGAGGTCTATATTCTCCTCCTTTGCGATTCGAACGATCTCGCTGGCTGGATGGCCTTTTCCCATTATTGCATAGGACTCTATACCGATGCTTCGTATCGAGAGTAAGGTGGAAATCAGGAGGCTTCTAGCTTCTTCTTCCATCTCTCTAATGAGGCTGGTTGGAATGAATAGAGTTTCGTGACTGAATGTGCTTCTAAGGGCTATCAGCCAATGGTAAAGCTGATGTGTTGGGATAATGTTGACTATGCAGATTCTTGATTTGTACTTCATAGCCAAGTCCATAGCTAACTCTAAAGCTTTCATGGAGGGTTTCGAGTCGTCTATCGGGACGAGGATTCTGGATAGGCGGCGGCTCGAAACCTCTATGGGGACTGCGTTCTCAACAGATTCTGACAATATATTGCACCGTAAATATGCATCGTACCGGTTCGATACGACACATCTTACTGATTCTATCTATAGAAGCCGAAAGATATATAAGATTTTTGGTCATATCTCAAACATGATTTTGGTGATGACAATTGCATAACAAAGACGAAGAGAAAACAACAAGTCTAAGGATGGCCGTGAAGATAGTTGATAACCCTAAAATACTCGCTGATCCCGTCAGGAGGGAGATTCTGAGACTGCTTAACCTCAAGCCTCAAACTTCAACGCAACTTGCTGAGAGGCTAAATCTTTCAAAATCCACCGTTGGGCATCATCTTATGGTACTGCGGAGGATGAAGCTCATAAAGATCAAGTGGGCGATGCCGGGTCCCCACGGCATACTTGAGAAGTACTACGAGCCAGTTGCACTTGTATTCATTGAAGATTACAGGCATATACCGGAGGAGCTGAAGAAGTATTTCCTCTCGATTCATATGGAGCGGCTGAGGGGGGTGCTCAGCACGCTTCAGCTCGTCGGAGACATGACGAGCGCCTTCCAGACGATCAGGAAAACATGGGAGCAGACGGTGAAGATCCCCTCTGACTTTGATCTCCTCAATGAGCTTGGGAATGAAAG
>LUCF01000012.1:1358-13483 GCA_001593845.1 Candidatus Bathyarchaeota archaeon B63
GCCGGAAATATGAGGATATGATGACGGATCTCGATGCGGAGACGATGATGACAAAGATTTACAGCGAAGCGCTGAGGGCGATAATAAGCAGCGGTGTCTGGGCTAAGGTCTTCGCAAGCATAAGCGAGATAAGTACGCTTCTCTTAAAGAAGAATCAATAATTCTGAAAAGAGCTATGACGCCTGTGCTGCTCACGGGGGTCATTAGAAAGAGGATGGAATCTGAAGCATGACAGTGCATCTAAAGCCTTATGCATGGCAGAAATCCGACATAAAGCTCGAATGTTCATTCTGCGGTTATTCGATGGAGATTCAGAAGAGCGAACTGATTCCTGAGACGTTAAAGATCTTCCAAAGCCGTGGGCGGCTCTATCTCAGCTGCCCAAAATGCATAAACGGTTATCTCAAAATCCTCGTCAAGACAAAAAGGGGAAAGTGGCATCCGAAAGCTAAAACCCTCTATACAGAAGCAATAATGTGGAAGCCGAGATAAGTCCGGTTATTTTGCCACAATCCAACCCAAGCTCCCCATTATCCCATCATCTTAAAAAGACATTCTAAAAATGTTGGTGCTCCGGCCGGGATTTGAACCCGGGTCTCCGGCTCTCCTCCATCCACAGCCGAAAGGCCGGAATACTTGGCCGGGCTATACTACCGGAGCGTCTCTTCTCCTCATTAATGATGATGAGGTCAGAGTGGGTTGCGAGAAGCTCAGGCTTGCCTCTTAGGCTTCGCCTGATAGGAACCTCATCTGTGCAAGTCTGTCCATGACCTCTACGATGCTTCTCTCGATCCTGTTCCTCTCCTTCTTGTAGGTCTCCTCGTCAACCTCTCCTCTCTTATGCTTCTCATCCAGGCTCTCCAGCTCGTCCAGAAGCCTGTCCCTCTGAGTCTCCAAGTCCTTTATCCTCGTC
Source organism: Candidatus Bathyarchaeota archaeon B63 (assembly GCA_001593845.1). Lineage (GTDB taxonomy): Archaea > Thermoproteota > Bathyarchaeia > Bathyarchaeales > DTEX01 > B63. The sequence goes on from LUCF01000012.1 coordinate 2,272, forward strand.
GCTATTCCTTCAGCATGGAACATCTTCATCCACGCTTGAATCTACGAAATCTTATATTAAGATTTCGAGGATAATAGACGGGGCGACAGTTGAGGTCCATCTCACAGACACCAATAAAGCTGAAGGCCGAGGGGATAGGCGAGGCTGAGGGTGAACTGATACGCTTCTTATCCCCGAGGACCGTGGATGCCCTCGTGAGGAGCCTCCCAGTTGAAGGCCGCGCCGCTCTGATGAGTGGAGGCATATACTTCAGCATCCCACTGAGCCTAGGGGCTGAGAAGGCCAGGCGGAGGGCGGAGAAGGGAACCATCGCCTACTGGCCTATGGGAAGGGCCATCTGCATATTCTATGAGGATGCGGAGCCATACAGCCCGATAAGCAAGATCGGGAGGGTCAAGGCGGGCCTCGAGATCTTCCGCCGAGTCAAGACCGGGACAAAGATAACGATCGAGAAGACCTAGAGGAAGACGTTCTCCTCCCTCATCCTGATCCTCCTCCTCCCTAATCCCTTCTGAGGACGCCGTCCTCTCAAGGTCCCTGAGGAACCTGATGATCTTCTCCGCTATGATCGTCTCCCCATCATGCCCATAATATGCCTTCCCCTCTATGTAGTTCTTCATCTGCCAGGCCTTCTGGATGAAGAAGCAGGCAGCGTCAACTGGGTTCTCGACGGCGTAAATGTTGGCCCAGATGGCTGAGTCGCACTCGCGGAGCTGGCTCAGCCCATCTATCTCCTTGATCTCCCGGATGTATGTCCTCAGAAAATCGCGGTATCCAGCCTCATCTATCAGTCTCAGAGCCTTCTGAGCCTTCTCAGTGAACTCTGGGCTTCCAGTTACCCGCAGCTCATGCCGATGCCCCATCTCTATGAGTTCCCTAGCCCTCCGAACCTCATCCAGAGTGTAGACCCTAGCGGGGAATCCGCCTCGGCTTTTAGGATCGTCCCCCTCCATAACCATAGCTTTTCATCCTCATGCGGCTGAGGGTCCTATCCGTCTGACCCCTCCGAGATCTGCCTCATAACCAGACGCGGAGGTTAAATATCCATCTCCAATTTAAGTCTTCCACGTCAAGGCTTATGAATGTAGTATCTCTCCTTAGCCTTCGTCACCCTCTCCAGATGGATCTGGTACGCCTTCTCCCGCCATCTCTCCCGCCAGCTCCTCCACCCAGTCTTCACCAGTCTCTCCCTAAGCTCAACCTTCTCCGCAACCCACTCAAGAAGCGGGTAGAACCTCCTCTTCTCCCTAAGCCTCTCAGGGGGCACCCCGACCTCTATGCACCAGTCTATGTAGCCCTTCTCAACCCTCTCCTGGAGCTCCCCTTCTATCCTAGTCGTCTCGACGTGGAAGCCCCTCTGCTTAAGGTATGAACGTATACGTGAAAGGATATACCCAGAGCAGACCTTGAAGTATGTCTTCTCATCAGGCCTCATGACTGCTACGATCTCCTCAGCTATCCGGACGGCCTCATCCAAGTATGCTTTCCTCTCGAAGTTCGGAGGCTGAAAAGCCGTGACAGGTATCCTCCTCTCCATGTATCTGCGGTCTGGGAGCTTGAGGGCCCCGACGACGACCCCTAAGATCAGGTCTCCCCAACCAGCATCATCAATCATTATAACCTTATCATATATGAATCTGCTTAGGCTCATAACGTCTCCACCGAGGCCCAGAAAAGGCCGGATCAGCCCCCAACGTTATTCCACAACGATCAGATTTAAGGATTATCGCCTAAGAACAATATGAAGCCTTCTCTCGTTAACTGAATAAAAAGGGGAGATCCATCGGGGATCGGGGGCATAAAAAGCCGAAGGTTCAGACTGAGAGTCACCGCTCCGAGGGCTTATATATCCTCAGGTTTCGGCCGCCGGAGACGTAGGTTATTATCCCCCGCCTGTGGCACTCCTCTAGGAAGTCCTTCGCTACGCTCAGGACGAGGTTGAAGCGGGATGCAACTGTGTATGGCGTTATAACCTTCATGCTCCGTAATTGGCTTATGATCCTCTCGTCCCCCGGGTCTGGTGGGATGATCCTCGCAGCCTTCGACTCAGCCAGCATTGAGGCTCTCCTCTCCTTCTTCGCCTTGCTGCGCCTCTCCTCCCTCTGCTTGGCCCTCTGAGCCTTCTCCATCTGCGTAAGTGTCCGCCTCTTCTTTCCGCCGCCCATCTCACCTACTCACAATCGGAGAAAGTGAGATTCATCTTTATAGATGTTTTGTCTCCAGCTCCCTATTCTCCCCCATCTCTTCCTAAATCCTTTAATATGCTGAGCTAAGAATGGGTCTTAAACGTGAAGAGGGGAGCTGAGAAGCCTTGAGGGTTAAGGTCTCCCATGATCTTGACAGTCTGGAATCCTTGATCGCCCGGCTTAAGGGAGAGACTGAGGATGCCGGGGCGATCGTGGCCTTCATCGGGGCTGTTCGGGGAACCAGGGGCGACGAGAAAGTTCTGAGGCTCGAGTATGAGGCTCATGTGGACTTGGCGGTGGAGTTCATGGAGAAGATAATCGAAGAGGCCAAGGAGAAGCATGGGATAATCGACGCGGTCATCCAGCATAGGCTCGGAGAGGCAGGTGTCGGGGAGGACGTGATGTACGTCATAGTCGCCTCTGAACATAGGGCGGAAGCATTCAAGGCAGCCTCAGAGATCATCGAGAGAGTTAAGCATGAGGTTCCGATCTGGAAGAAGGAGGTCACGGAGGAGGGCTCCTACTGGGTTGAGAATGCATGATCTCCAGCGGCCGTTGACCCGGAATAGCCCCGCTGCTAATTCTCCGCATCATCAACCCCGAACATGTGGCAGAGGATCTCGTAGAGATCATGTCCGCCCTCGATCCACGCTCGGAAGACCAAGACCATGAACATCGCGACGGTCACAGTCAGGTTCAGCAGATAGATCCAGAGCATAAAGTCCGCATACCTCCACGAACCTTCCTTCTGGGCATAGCTCTATTAACTCGTTCTATGTAAGGTCAAGGCTGGGGACCGGGCTTCTATGATGCGTATTCCTCAGCTATCTCCCGTTTGAGCTGGAGGTAATAGAGGAAGTTCCCGAGTGGAACGTCAGGCGGGACCGTGTGATCGACATGCGGCACGTACCCGCCCCCGAGCTCCAGCATAGGAGGGATCTTCCGGTAGACCTCCCTCCTGATGGCCCTCTTACCAGCGGCTAGCGCCCTCTTATCTATCCCCCCATAGAGGGCTATCTCCTCTCCGTATTCCCTCCTTATCTTGAGGGGATCCATCCCCGCGGCTGCCTCAAGCGGCCAGTGGGCATCTATCCCGAGCTCGATGAAGAGCGGGATGAGGGGCTCCGTGTTCCCGTCGCTGTCGAGCTCTATGACCCTCACGTTATGCCTCCTAAGAAACCTTATGATCTCCTCGTACCTAGGATAGAAGAACTCCTTGAAGATTCTGGGGGAGATGTGCGGCCCACCTTTATGGGCGAAGTCCTCGTTGAAGATGAAGGCGTCAACCTCAACCTCTGAGAGGGCCATCTCAGTCGCCTCGATGAAGAAGTCAACCATGAAGTCCAGGATCTCATGTATGAGGCTTGGGTTCCTGAAGAAGGATACGGAGAGGCCGACGGTACCCATCATGTTCCTGAGGTTCCAGTATAGGCCGCCGAAGCCGCAGTTCTCCGTCAAGTACAGCGGATAATCCCTCCCTCTCCACCTCTCCTTGAGTTCCTCCCAGTTCTCCGGGTATCTCCTGGGATCATGGGGGTCGAGACGCCTCTTCATCTCCTCGAAGCTCTCCCGATCCTTCACGAAGAAGTCCAGGTATGTATCCATCGAGGCCCTTGTGCCCCTAGCCGTCCCCCGCTTCAACGCCCTTCTGAGCCTCCCCCATTCATCCCTGAAGATCAGGTACTGCTCATTCTCCTTGATGGTCTCCTTGAAGCTCGGGATGGGCTTTAGATTGAGGGGGATGAATTCCCTCCTATCGAGCTTGGCGAACCTAGGTTCACCCCTCAACCAGTCTCCAGCCAACTCCTCCTCTGGGAGGCCCTCCCGAATCCACCTCTCGTATGTCTGTCCCCATATGCCCATCTCCCAGTATGGGTACCTATCAGCGGACTTGAACTTGACAGTCGCGAGGAACCTCTCCCGAGCATTCATCCCACCCATCTCCGCACGCCGTATGTCCCAGACATTCTCAGATATTAAGGGGATGGATGGAAGAAAAACGTTTTAGCCTCAAGCTGATGATGCTTGGGTTGGGGGCTCAGCCGGGCCGTTCAGGCTTAAACATACTATGAATGGGAGAATCTTATCTTCCACTTGACTTCTGGGCTGGGGATGCTCAGCCTCAACCTCGCGATCTCCCCTGTCAGCATCTCAGCCTCCCTCTGTTCCTCTAGCCTGTAGGAGGGCGGGATGTAGATGAATATCTCGCCGGCTGCTCCTCTGACCCTGCGGCAGACCCCGCTTAGGACGAGTGATCTCTCGTCCCACATCACCCTTTGAAGCTCGACTCCCCCCTGGGTTATGTGGAAGCTCGTCGATATCACGAAGGGATGACGCCGCAGCCGCCTTATAGCCAGGGCCATCGCCGTCCTCCCCGGCACCTCTACTTTTATCTTCCCCCTATGGTTCCCCAGGAAGGCCTGATCCCAGAATTCCCACACCGAGTACTCCCCATCAGAGCTCAGACCTAACTCATCAAAATCCAGATCGATTATTCTTTCTTGGCCGTCAAAGTTAAAGAGGCCCACGACATGCCAGACGTCCCAGTCAGCGGATACCTCCAAATCCCATACGCTTGGGTAGGGACTTCTGAAGAGATCTATGGGGCGGGCTGGGACTCCGTATGGAGGAAGGCAGAGAGTATACATCCTCATGCGCTCCTCAGGCAGCGTGGTGAGGTCATCCCCGAGGAGCACGGGTCCACCGCTCAACGCGACCGCCGTGGCTCTGATGCGCGCCTCGCCGATCGAGCTGACCTCGCCCGGCTTAAGGAACCTGCCTCCCAGATAAAGCACATCGGGATCGACATGCCAGAGGCGCTTCTGCTGCCAGAAGCGGGAGATAAGAGTGGTCATACGCCTCTTTAGATGCTCAAAGTTTCCAGTCGCGTTACCGACATCCTCAGCTCCGAAGATAGCTGAGAGAAGCCCTAAGCCATGGCTGATCGGAAGGTTACAGCCGAGGAGGTAAGCGTCCCGGCCTACGGCTTCCCGGATGGCGGAGAGCCCAATCCTCATCTGTTCTCCCTCCCTCACCCGGTACTCGTTCTCGGCGCCGGGCTTCGCGAAGGCCAGCGGTGCGGCTGAGCCGCCGTTAAGGAAGTCGAGCTTGAAGTAGCTCACTCCCCAGGATGATAACCGCTTAAAGGTCTCCTTCAGCCACCTCTGGGATTCGGGCTTCGAGGTGTCCATAAGGGCGACATTCTGCCATGTATCTCTGGACTGCCCACTCCAGGCCCAGCGGTACTCCACGGCCCTCCCCGTGCTGGGGTTCCTCAGTAGACATTCCGGATGCTCCCGGTAGAATGATGACTGCTCGCCGATGTAGAAAGGCGCTATCCAAAGCCCCAGCTTAAGCCCCTTCTCCTTTAGGCGGTCTGCTAACCACCTCAATCCATGGGGGAAACGCTCCGGATGAGGCCGCCACTCCCCAGGGGTGTCCCGCCAGTTCCAGCCGAAGTCTATCTGAAGTAGGTCGACGCCGTACTCCTTGAATCTCTCAGCGATGATATCGGCGTGCTTCAGCACCGCCTCCTCTGTTATTGTCAGCCTGTGGCTATACCATGAACACCAGAGCATCGGGGTTCGGGAGCGGGGAATCCGACGGATATTATTCATCTTCGCGAGCATATCCCCATAGGTCTCTAAAGCATCTAGGGGGTCCCGGCGGAAGTCGATGTAGAGCAGCTCGGTGCGGAGGGCCTCCCCAGGCCTGAGCACTAGATCATCATATGGATTCTCAGCCCACCACCCTGCGATCCCACTCATATGATCATAAAGGGTCACGATCTCGCCGAGGGCCACATTCACGGTGAGGAAGCCTGTGAGGAAAGCAATCTTTACGGCTGGGTTGTAGATGACCCCGACCCCGCCGCTTCTATGCCTGCCTCCAGCCTCGCTTATGGGTCTCACCCCGGTCCAGCAGAGATTATTGCTCTCCAAGAAGATCCTCGCTGAGCTTATCATGCCCCCCAGTTCTAGGCGCCCGCCCCTTCGAGTCGAGACCTCTAATGCGTGCACCCTCCCAATCCTAATCGAGTCTTCGCCGTTGTTTTCTATCGTCAAGCAGAGAGTGACGGATGGCCGTTCCCTGTAAAGCCTGATCCTAGGCTTCACATGGACCCCGCCGAGCCTGTGGAGGGACGTTATCTCCCATCCGTCTCCCACCTCGTCTTTAAATCCCGTCTCGACCCAGTCATCCGCCGGACCATCCAGACATATCCACTCCCCGTCGATTTGAAGTCCTATCTGGGCGTTCCTTATCGCTGCGTCTTCGTGGCTGATATCTAGACTTCCAGATTCAAGGTCGTAATTCAGGTGAAGCCAGGGATTCTTCAAGGTGATCCGTGTAGGAGACATGATCTCGAACCGTCCAGCACATTGATCCGCATAGTATAGGCCTTAATGATCTAAAAAGATATGCGGCTGGCCTTTGACGCTGGGATCCGCTGAAGTAAGAGCGTGGCCTCCTATAAGCGGGATGAGGTGAGTGAGGGCCTACGCAATCTTTTAATTGTAGGCTCGTTTATTATCTCCTCGGCTTATCTCGGTAGGGGAGCCTTGTTAGAGGGTAAAAGCGGAGAAGTCAACGCCTTCGACCTGCTCGTTCGGCCGATACGTAGGTTACTCGAGGAAAGGAACTTCCGCGCGCCGACAGAGCCTCAGCAGAAGGTCATCCCAAAGATCCTCGAGGGGAAGAATGTTCTACTCATCTCCCCAACGGCGACTGGGAAGACGGAGGCCGCTATGCTCCCGATACTGAGTATGCTCATTCAGATCCCAAGGGCGGAGCCGGGAATCAAGGTTCTCTACATAACCCCGCTTAGGGCCCTGAACCGCGACATGCTTGAGCGTCTTGAGTGGTGGTGCAACAATCTTGACCTCAAGTTGGCTGTTAGGCATGGGGACACCGATGTGAGGGAGAGAACCCGTCAGTCCAGAAGCCCCCCAGACATCATGATAACGACCCCTGAGACCCTCCAGACCCTCCTATTCGGATGGGTTATCAGGCGGCATCTCCAATCGGTCAGATGGGTAGTCGTAGATGAGGTTCATGAGCTGGCCGATAATAAGAGGGGAAGCCAGCTCAGCCTCGCCCTTGAGAGGCTTAGGGGGATAGCCCGTAGGGAGTTCCAGATCATAGGGTTATCAGCGACCATAGGGACCCCCAGGAAGGTCGCCCAGTTCCTCGTCGGCTGCGGCAGGCCCGTAGAGATAGTTGAGGTTCCGGTGGCCCGCCGCATGAAGCTGAAGATCCTCTACCCGAAGCCTGAGCCTGAGGACTACTCCCTCGCCGCCTCCCTTTATACGCATCCAGAGGTAGCCGCGCGCCTCAGGCTTATACGCATGCTGATAGAGGGGCACAGATCCGTCCTGCTCTTCACGAACACCCGGACCATATCCGAGGTTCTCGCCAGCAGATTCAAGGTCTGGGACGGCGAATTCCCAGTCTCTATCCATCATGGATCCCTCGCGAAGTCCTCCAGGGTCGCGGCTGAGCGGGGCCTCAAGGCTGGGGAGCTGCAGGGGCTGATCTGCACGAGCTCCCTTGAGCTCGGGATAGACATAGGGAGAATAGACCTCGTCATCCAGTACATGAGCCCCAGGCAGGTTACGAGGCTCATCCAGAGGGTTGGGAGAAGCGGGCATAGGATAGGCGGGGTCGCTGAGGGCGTCATCATAACGATGGACTCTGATGACACCCTCGAGTCGCTGGTCATCGGGCGGAGGGCATACGCTGAGGACCTCGAGCCGGTAGAGATGCCCGAGAAGCCCTACGATGTGCTGACGAATCAGATCGCCGCTGAGCTCATGAAGCGGAGGCGCATATACTTCCAAGAGATCTACGAGACCTTCAGGAACGCTTATCCATGCAGGGAATTGACGATTGACGAGATCAGACGCATAGCCGAGTACATGCATGATAGGTTCCCGAGGTTCGCTTGGGTGGTCCAGGAGGAGAACCTGATCTTGAAGCCCCGCCGCTCTAAGCCCCTATACGAGTACTTCTTCGAGAACCTCTCGATGATCCCGGATGAGAAGCACTACCTCGTTATAGACAGGGAATCCGATGTTGCAATCGGGCTTCTAGACGAGGCCTTCGTGGCTGAGTATGGGAGGCCAGGGGTGAAGTTCGTCATTCGTGGAAGCCCATGGAGGATAATGAATATCGTCGCTGACAGGATCTACGTCAAGCCAGTCGATGATCCGGCGGGCGCCATACCGAGCTGGGTTGGGGAGGAGATCCCCGTTCCATATGAGGTGGCCCAGGAGGTCGGGGGGATAAGGAGGCTCGTGGAGGATGAGATGAGCAGGGGGTCAAGCCCAAGGGAGATCGCTGAGAGGCTCTCTGAGGTTTACCCGGCTGATGCGGAGACCATCCTAGACGCGATCTCCGAGACCGTTGAGAACGTTATGAGGGGCCTCCCCGTCCCCTCAGACAGAAGGATAACAGTCGAGGATTGGGAGGAGTACGTGATCCTCCACGCCCACTTCGGCTCCCTGACAAACAGGGCTCTGGCTCAGCTCCTAGGCCACGTGATCTCTGAGAGGACCGGATACTCAGTCGCGACTCAGCATGACCCCTACAGGATCTTCATACATGCGGCTGGGCATCTCAGGGCTGGAACCCTGATCGGGATAATCGATGAGATAAAGGATGCTCAGCCGGATTACATACATGAGACGCTTACGAGGGCATGTGTGAGGACGGGGATCTTCAAGAGGAGGCTGATACACGTTGCGAGGAGGTTCGGGGCCCTAAAAAAATGGGTTGACTTCAGCAGCGTGAGCCTCCAGAGCCTGATAAAGAGCTTCGAGGGCACAGTCATCTACGAGGAGGCGTTGAAGGAGGTCTTCACGAAGGACCTCAACCTCGAGAGGCTGGTGGAGGTCTTCCAGAGGATAAGGGATGGAGACATAGAGGTAATCGAGGTTAAGGCGGCTGGGGAGCCCTCGCCCCTGGCGCGGCTTGGAATTGAAAAAGTGAGCATGAAGACCGACTTGATCCCGCCTGAGAAGATGAAGCGGATACTCTTGGAGTCGGCGAAGGCGAGGCTCATGGACGAGACGAGGGTCTTCATCTGCACGGAATGCTGGGACTACCTGGAATCGATCAGGATAAGGAGCCTTCCCCTTAGGCCTGAATGCCCAAGATGCGGATCGAGGAGGCTCGGCATGCTGGGCGTAGAGGAGAGGGAGGCCTACTTCCTAGTCGAGAAGAAGGGCCAGAAGCTGAGGAAGTCTGAAAGGAAGCTCAGGAACAGGGCTTTACAGACAGCCAGGCTCATCTCAGATTATGGGAAGGCGGCCGCCGTCGTCCTTTCCGGGAAGGGGCTGAGGCCCTCGGACGCCCATGAGATCCTGAAGAAGGAGAGCAGCCTCTCCGATGAACTCTTCAGCCTCATAATCGAGGCTGAACGGGACGCCTTGAAGAGGAGGTTCCTCTGAGGCGCTGGGTATACCCGAAGATCTTAGGAAGCTAAGAATCCATCTAAGAGCCGTATTATGATGGGTGAGTTACCGGCCCCTCCACCCTTCCATCTATTAAAGGGGCTAATTTCCATAATAAACCCATTGGATAAAGGTTAACAATCAATCTCATGTAATCACGCCGAACGTTAATTTTTGGCCAAGACGGATTATAGGGGAGAAGGGAAACGTAAGATAGAAATATCCCTTTTTAGATTAATGAGAGAAACGAAGAGGAGAGAGATAACATGTTCATTTCTCCCTTTGTCGCCTCACCAACATCCGTCATCCGAAGACTTCTGACGCTCGCCGAACTGAAGCCAGGCGAGGTCTTCTACGACCTAGGAGCCGGCGACGGCGGGCCAATAATACTCGCGGCTCAGGAGTTCGGGGCGAGATGCGTCGGGATCGAGCTCAGAGAGGATCTGGCGAAGCGGGCGATGAGGAGGATCCGTGAGCTCGGCCTCGAAGACCGGGTTAAGGTGATCAACGAGGACATGTTCAGGGTTCCCCTAATAGACGCCGACGTGGTCTATCTTTATCTAACGACGAGCGCCAATGAGAAGGTCAGGCCGAAGCTCGAGGCCGAGCTTAAGAGGGGGGCGAGGGTGGTCTCCCACGACTACAAGATCGAGGGGTGGGAGCCAGTCGTGGTCGAGAAGTTCTGCGAGAACCCGAAGCTGGGATTCCCCTCCCACACGTTATATTTATATAAGAGGTAGATGCCGAAGGCTTCGCCGCGCAGCCCATATGGCCGAGAGCCCGGGCGGAATGATGAAACGCAAAGTTATTAAGCCGAGAAGAGTTTTGGATTATTGGGCTACGGGAGGAATCACCTGAGAAGGGACAGCGAAGAAGGGATGGTCCCTGATGGTTCCTCTTCCATGGAGCTACGTCCGCTCATGGCGATGCACGGGATGCGGTATCTGCTGCGTACATTATCAAGTCGTCCTTAAATTCGATGAGTGGCTCAGGATAGTCCATAAATTCGGCGTAGCCGTGACCGGCTCCGGGCTGAATAAGCTATACTTAGGCAAGAAGCCGGATGGATCATGCATCTTCCTCACGAAGGCGGCTGGGATGCACCTCTGCGGCCTCCAAGACATGAAGCCGACGGCCTGCAAGCTCTGGCCCTTCAAGATAATGAGGAAGCCGAGGTACGGCAGAAGCAGGGAGGCCATCTTCAATTACCGCGGAGAGAGATTCTACGTCTACATCGACCCATCATGCCCCGAGATCATCTGGGGCAGGCCGACCCGGCTGATCACGGAGAAGGTGATACCGGAGTTCATAGAGATAGCCCTCGGAACAAGGGAGAAACAGGTCTACTCAACAGGAGCCCTCATCCCAAACCTACAAATAAAGAGGAGGTTCAGCCGCAGGCCCCTGATATAGGCTATGAGAAGCCGCCGATTGAGGAGGCCGATAGAATTTTAGATGCGAAACGCTTAAATCATACAGGAATGAGCTCCCAGAAGGGAAGAAGACGCGGACAGGGCCGGTCGTCTAGCATGGTTAGGACATCTGCCTGACGCGCAGAAGGTCGCCGGTTCAAGT
>LUCF01000097.1 GCA_001593845.1 Candidatus Bathyarchaeota archaeon B63
ACAACAATTCATTAAACCAGCCGCATTTAAAAACTTTATAGACTGTTTAGACGACTTTTCTGGCTGAGCTGAGGCGCCTCAAGTTCTAGAACCTACTTTAAATTTCGCCGCCTCCAGACTTGCATAATGAGAAAAAATATGAAAACGCTGAAGGCTTTCGGCGTTTCAGTGCTTTCACCCTTTGGAACACTCAGAATTCTTATTGATAAGGTCCAAAATAGAAGTTCTGTTCTAGATTAATTATACGTGCTGAAAAACTGAGCAATAAATTCATAAGCTAGTTTCTAAATTGGAAAATTCTACAGATTTTTATCCATTTTTGGAAAATATCTTCCTTGCCGGTTAGAATAAATTTAAATATACTTTTGGAATGATGGATCGGAAGTAAAACGGAAGATGATTAAGATGGCGAAGAGGACGGATGAAATCGAGTTTAACACCGATATGATGGCCTCTTTAATCCGAAAACTTTACTATGAAAGACGAAGATCAAGAATGTACTAGAAGAAATGGCAGAGAAAAATGCCCAACCAATAAACAAGAGAGGCCATAATAGAGATCGGGTAAAATAAAGAGTAAATAATGGGCAACTGCAAAACAATACTATATCTATTCCGGGCGCCAAAACACCTCCTTATAAATTTAATCTTTCAGTTTACAATCTTATGTTGGACGTTATTTTTTGTTTGATACTTTAGAACGTAAAAATGCGGATTCATCAAGCAACGCAAATCCTCTTAAATAGCATGCTTCCCCGCGTTCTCTTCTCCTAGATGAGATGAACATTAGTTAGACAATAAGATCCCTTTGCTTTAGTTTGAATTGCCAGCTCCTAATCCAGTTCATAGCCGCTTCATATGCTGTGGAAAATTCAACATTTTCGAGTTCAACAGCCATGCGTAGTAAGCGGCATTAACCCGTCCGGATTGATAATGGAGATGAAAATGTTCCTGTAAGATGAGTAATTGGCGGCTTAACTTAAGGTTGAAACGTACTAGCCTAACCACAAGGTTTCATTCAGATTTTTAAAGTGTCTATCGCCTGTAATCACTTTCGCCTTTAAGACCCTAGCCGTAGCCAGAACCATCGCGTCGAAGAGGCTTGGATCCGAAATCCCCGCTTTCCCGGCCTTTTCCTTGAGCTCAAAGTAGCATTTCGCAGATTCTAAAGCGGCTTCAAGGCTGATTGGGGTTACATCGGAAGATTCGCTGATCTTCCTTAATCTTTCAAGGATTGTTTGCTGATCCATGCCTTCCCTGAGGTATTTGCGGGCTATCTCTGCCAGAACAAAGTCGGGAGTATAAACTTCCCCAGCCTCGGTTAGAGCCTCCCTGGCCTTACTTCCCTTTCTGCTCCCAATGAATAGTTCGATCCAAGCATAAGAGTCAACTACGATCCTCACCGCGATCCTCCTCAGTAAAAGGCTTCAATCTGCCCCTGTCTAAACCGAAAATCTCATCGATTACGGCTTTACGTTGGCGCATGATAAGGATCCGAATGGCCTCATCTAAGCTCTCCGCATTTAACTTATCCCTAAACTTCTCTAACATCCGCAGAGTGTCTCTTGAAACCCTGACAGTAGTGACCTCGCTCAATAAGCTCACCAATACAAAACATCAACATACCGATATATAAATATGCACATATATGCAATTTTTCTAATCGAGAAGTTCCTTCGCCATTATGATGCGGTCTATGTACTCTCCATTCCTATAGATCGCCTTGGGGATCCTTCCGACTTCCCTGAAGCCGACCTTCTCGTAAACATGGATGGCTCTCTTGTTTGTGGCAAATACCGTGAGGGTTAATATTTCCAGCCCCATTCTTCGAGCCTGATCTATCAGGGTCTTCATAATCTCGGTGCCTATGCCCAGGTCTCTATAGCCCGATTTTATGATGATGCCGACGTCGCCCACGTGATTCTCGCAGCTAAATCTCCTCTTAGTTATGCTGGAGCTGGCAATCACTCTCCCCTCAACCTCAGCGACCATGTAGAGTGCATCTCCCTNNNNCGAGCTATCGCGCTTGAGAGCCAATCAACCTCCTCATCCCGTGTCTTCTTAGCATCATACTCTATATCGGCGCCTTCCTCTATGAGCGAATTGATCAACCCCAGAAGATCCTCAAGGTCTTCCCATTTAGGGGTCCTGAGGATAACTTCTCTCCCATCCTTGGCGGTAAAGCGACGAATCATCACACCTGTCTTCATAGGCCCCTCGATGCTTATATTGAGCAGTAAAGATATGCTTTTCGACATGCTCCTACTTAAGGGATTCCCCCGGAGAACCGGAAAGAGGACTGAATGAGCGAGACCGTTCATAATGAGCGAAGATAATCGTACCTTTATAAGGGGAAAGGTTCCTGGGAGGCGCCGAGCGAGCCAGCATATGTCCATCCACATAGCCAGATGAAGAGGCTTCAAGGTATGATGTGCCGACACTGAGCAGCCTGTATTCAAAGGAAACATCGATCATAGGCATCCCAAGCGTTTCTGCGTAATAATCAGCGCCGTAAAGGGATCTAAGCAGTCTGAAGCATCGATAGGTTTTCATATGGGAAAGGACCTACTCGGTATGAACAGCCCATAAAAGTGATTCCCGCGTGAGCGAGACCATAATAAACAGGATCAAGAAAAGCCTGAAGCCCTTCTCAAGGGGACTGGGAGCTAACGCTGCAGTCGCCATCATCCTTAAGCAGGAGAGCCGAGGCTTGAGCGTACTCCTCGTTAAGAGAGCCGAGAACCCGCATGATCCTTGGTCCGGTCAGATAGCGCTTCCGGGAGGGAAGAGGATGCTGGAGGACCGAGACCTAAAGGAGACCGTGGTCAGGGAGATCCATGAGGAGACCGGGATAGACCTAACGGGCCGATGTGAGTTTCTGGGCGTGACGAGGACCCTTAGGTCGAGGCTGAACCCCGAGATAAAGGTTCTGCCCTTCGTCTTCCTCCTCAGGTACGAGCCTAAGATCCAGCTGAACGAGGCTGAGCTCGAGAGGCACCACTGGATCCCAATCGATGAACTCGTCAGGAACGAGTCGGCTGTGGACCTCGAATCTGGAACCCGCCCAGCCTTCATCATCGGGGACGTTAAGATATGGGGATTAACATTCAGAATCTTGAGGGGCTTCATGCAAGAGATAAGTAAGGGCACGTCTTAAATTCTCCTTCTGCTGAGGAGCTGGGCGGCTGAGATATGGGCGTAAGTGCGGAGAAGACCCGTTCCCCAAACAGCGTCTTGGCAGTCACAACAATCTCGCACATGATGCAGCACATCTTCGTGGGGATGTCGATCCTCTTCCCATTCATCATGTACGATCTGAAGCTGAGCTATACCGAGTTCGGCATAGCGATAGCCGCATCCTCGCTGATCGGAGGGGCGTTCCAGATAATCTTCAGCATAGCGAGCAGGAGAGTAGCGAGGCACATCCTCCTCGGATTGGGTAATCTCCTACTGGCAGCCGGGACATTCCTAACGGGGATAGCTCAGAACTTTCTGCACTTCCTCTGGCGGTTGTAGGCGTCGCTCCCCAGCATCCCATGGGCACAGCGATCATAAGCGAGAAGTTCGATGATAAATCTCTGGGGAAGGCCATAGGGATACACTACGGCGTGGCTTACCTTGGCAACATAATCGGACCCCTCTCCGTCGCTTCTTTAATATCCCTCCTGGGCTGGAGGGGGACGCTCTTCTTCTTCTCAATACCAACGCTCATCATCGGCATGATCGTGATCTGGTACCTAACCGGGGATAAACATGCAAGACCCATCCATTCCGCTGAATCATCTACTAGCCTCAGAATGGACGTGATCAAGCTCATCAGAACCCCAACTGTCATACCGATAATGCTGACGCAGGCCCTCCTCTCAGGGGGGATTGATCTGGGCATAATCACAACGTACACGCCGCTCTTCCTAGCCGACGCCCTAAAGATGGATGTCCGCAGCCCCCTCTACGGGCTCACATACACAGTAGGCCTCCTCGGAGGGGTATGCGGACCCATCCTCCTAGGGAAGTACGCGGACAGGATAGGCCACCTAAAGACGGCCGCCTTCTCCGCCTTCCTCGCCTTCTCGCTGGTGTATCTACTCGCCATCTACGAATCGGCGAGTCTGCTCCTCGCCCCCCACCTCTTCCTGCTGGGATTGGCGAGCTTCGCCCTGCCCACACTCCTCCAGTCGCACCTCGTGAACATAACTGAACGATACAACCGGGATCTGGTCATAGGCGTCTTCTTCACTGTGGGGTTCGGGTTCGGCTCTTTATGGTCAGGCATAATCGGATACACGATCGATGCATACTCATCATTCAAGCCCGCCCTGATCCTCATGGGGACGCTGGGGGTCACGGCTTTCCTCATACTCATCCATCAGATGCTCAGAACCCTAAAATGGAGGCGTAGATGAAGAATTTGCAGGGAAACATTCTCCGGCGGGATTCGCCTCGAACAATCGTCGCATCTCTTCTATCGAAGCCTCCCCATGTCGCTCTTGATCACCTCGAAGTTTTATATGCTCATTTCGACGCTTATGGTTGTTGGGGACGGATGCCTGACAAGAACAACTGATGCCTAAATAGATGCAGACCGGAATGAAACCATGCTGGAGGTGCATGACCTGAGGCTCAAGTTTGGGGTACACCTCCCAATACATGTACCCTACGATTACGAGGCGTTCCTAGAGACATCAATCATCGCCGATAGATTAGGATTCGATTACCTAACGGTTGGGGACCACTTCTTCCTCCCAGCTGAACTATACACCAAAGTCGGCGGAGACCCAAACAGGCCGGATAAGCTCGACGCCTGGACAGCATTAGCCGCGGTGGCGGCGAGGACCGAAAGGATCAAGCTGGGAACGCGGGTCTCCCCCATCCCGTTCTACCTCCCATCGAGATTAGCGAAGATCGTGACTACGGTCGACATAATCTCCCACGGAAGAGTATTCCTCGGGGTAGGCGCAGCCTGGCATAAGGAGGAAGCCACATCCTATGGTGTTAAGTGGGGAAGCCACGCGGAGCGGATAGAAAGGATGCTGGAGGGGCTGAGGATCATACTGAGCCTCTGGTCTCAGGAGAAGGCTACATTTGAGGGTAAATACTATCAGGTTCGGGAAGCCCCGTTCTGGCCTAAACCGGTTCAGAAACCGCATCCCCCCATATGGTTCGGGGGCTCCTCAGAGGCCATTCTAGACGCCGCAGCGAGGTATGGGGAAGGCTTGTTTCCGCTGACTGATATGCAGCCTGAAGAACTTGTGGGTCTTCACCGTCGCCTAATGGGCTTGGGAGGCCGGTACATGAGAGAGAACCCTCCGATTCTCGCCCCAGCCGTCTCTTATCCGGGCGGGATTGGAAGGAAGAAGTCAGACTGGACCAGTAAGATGGAATCCCAGATCGAGATGGGCGCAGGCTTGGTTCTTATAGACTTCTCCGCTGGGAATGCCTCGGTAAGGGAAGCT
>LUCF01000013.1 GCA_001593845.1 Candidatus Bathyarchaeota archaeon B63
TTCCTCAATAAGCCTCATGGTAGGGAACTCGAGGACCGCGACGCCGCCGTATGAGCGGCTTTCCGAGTAGGCCACATCTACCCCAGCGACTAACCTAACCCTGCCGGAAAGAGAATCGCGGGCGACCACACTTCTCGAGAGGCGCCCCTGAATATCCTCAGCCTTTCTGAGGGAAAAAGATGCTTTTAGATGCGGGAGCCCCAGCATACTAAGGTCTCTTCCTCCCGCCGCTTTACCCGATTATCTCCGCCCTCACTCCCAAGAATACTGGGCCGGTTATGCTGATCCTCTTTTTATGGTCAGTTATGAATCTTCGAACAGCGTCGCTGACCTCCAAGTTTATGTCGCTGAGCCTCCTCGCCATCCTCACCCTAACATCGACCTCCCTGAGCCCCATCTTCAGCCCCTCCTCTATCCTAGCAGCGGCGAGCGATGCTACTCCATCTATGTACCTGAAGCCCGTGCATACCCCCTTCTCACGCGCCTCCCTGATCAGCGGGGCTTCCTCCATTCCTCTGAGAGGGGCGCCCACAATGTTGCCGTTATAGACGTAGATCATGTTCTCAGCGGCGGCTCCGAGAAGAGTAGCCCCCGCCTCATTCTCGTAGATGTACACCTTAACTTTCTTGCTGAGAACCTCTCCCTCGTAGACTAGGAATCGGCATGGCCCCAACGCATCTCTGTGCTTGATAGCCTCCGATATTATCCTCTCCCTGATCCTTTCCCCCTCCTTTGTTCTCGGCTCCATCCCAAATCTGATCGCCCCCGCGATTTCCCGATCTGTGAATGTGGGCTTCTTATAGAACTGTGGGTACATGAGCCTCCGGACGTCGCTCTCCCCGTGGAGTATCATGGCGAGCCGCTCTACTCCTAAGCCAACATTAAGAACAGGATGCTCCAAGCCGTACCTCGCTAGGGCTATTGGGCTGTAGATGCCGTAATCAACGATCTCCACCCATTCTTTTGAGCGCGGATTATATATGAATCCCTCATACTCCATCCCGGGGGCATAATACTTCGAGGTGACCTTCTTCTTCAAGAACCGCAGGTTCCTGAAACCCATAGGCTCAAGCAGCGCCCTCGTGATCCTCTCCCCATCCTCGACGCTTAATTCATCATTCATCACGACGCAGCTCGCTGAATGGTGAACCCTCAGATGCGTCGGATCTTCCCTCTGCTCCCTCCTGAACCTCAAATCTATCGAGAAGAGCTTCAGCGGCAGCTCAACCCTATGCTGGAGCGCCTGGAGGGTGAGGAACCAAGCGCTCGTCATGTGGGAACGGAGGGTCATGTTGGAGGGCTCCGGCTTGAGGGCTGAGAACTCCGGGAAGACTTGGGATGTGATGCGGGTTGCCAGGTCATCCGGTATGCTGAGCGCATCTGAGATTCTCTCTATCAGGTCGTCTGGCTCTATGGCTCCTCTTTTGTACTCCCTGAGGACCCTCTTCAGCGCTGAGATCTTAGAGCTCGTCAGCTTCACTCCAAGCCTCTCGATCTCCTCGCATTTGGATCTGCTTAAGCCTATGTCTGGGCGGGGCAGGGCTGCCAAGTAGTAGCATCGATCAAGTATTATTGGGGCTTCCGGCCCGTATTGGCGGTAGATCTCGTTCTCCTCGATGATCACTGGGTTGAAGACCTCATCGAAGCCTAAGCTGAGGAATCTCCGTCTGAGCTTCTGTATCAGATCATATATCAGGTGGGGATGGCCATGTCTACCCGAGAGGATGTCGAGGCCCCCAGATGGCTTTGGGATTAAGCTGGAGCTCTCCCTCCAGACCTTCTCGAACCCTTCCTTTTCCACCCTATCGAGGATCTCATCCGGCTTCAGCGGGCTCATTCCCCAGTCCTCTCGTCGAGTGCCTTCCGTAGATCCGCGATCCGACGCTCAAGCGAGGCCCTTCCAGACTCTATCGTTATGTCCGCCCTCGTGGCCTCGATTATTTTTCTGCCAGTATCGCATTTCCTCCTGAGGCCTGAGACTAGAAGCTGGATCTCCTCCAGATTTATTATCTCCTCATATATCGTCTCCATGATCTCCAGGCACTCCTCAGCCTCCTTCATCTTCCCCCTCCTTAAAGATTCGAGGGCCCTCCTCCTGAGCTCCCCTATCACATCCGCGAGGCCGAGGACGTATGATGTCATGGGAACCCCCAGCTCCTCGAAGCTCACGAATCGGAATTCTCTGATAAGCCCCAGGAGGATCTTCGCCTCCGCATACTCCTGAAGCGCTGAGTCTATGGAGCCCATGTAGAGGAGGTCCGGATAATCCTTCGTCATATCCCTGATCCCCCTCAGGATCTTCTCCGCCTCCCTCAGCGTCTCCTCCGCCTTCTCCAGCCTCGCCCTGTGGATCTGGAAGATAGCCTGCTTCGAGAGCCTGGAGGCCCTACGCGTAGCCGTATGGATCTCCTGCCTAACCTCGTCTTTTCTGGCAAGTTCTCTCCGTATCTTCTCGAGGGTCTCTTTCAGTGACATCGACTTCACATTCAGCCATTAAAGCCTGATCGCAATCTAATAGGTTAACATGGATATTTAAGGGTCTTCTTCGATAAAGATCTTGATAAGCACAGTCTGATCATAAGGCATCTGTAGGGTTTCAGGGAGTGATGAGGAGATGATTCTTGGGATCGTCGGAAGCCCAAGGAAGAATCGATTAACCGATCGGCTTGTCAGCCGGGCTCTTGAGGGGGTCAGGGCGGCGGGTGAGGAGGCCGAGAAGGTGTATCTCGTGGACTACGAGGTGAGATTCTACCGTGAGGGGGAGAAGTGCTGCCCGGATGATCTCAGCGTCCTCTGCGAGGAGGCCTCCGCCATAATCTTGGGCGCCCCGGTCTATTATGGGGACATCAACGGGTTAACGAAGGACTTCATGGACACTGTGAGGATACGGGATGCTAATGGGAAGTATGCCCTCGGGATTGTGATTGCGGGTGGGACAGGTAAGGGACTCTGCTCGGGCATACAGAGCATATATCATTTCTTCTATCACAGGCTGCTGAGGGGAATCGACCCTACACCCGTCTGCAGGTTCAACTTCGAGAGGGCTCTGGATGGCCTATTCAGGTCAGGAGAGAAACTCGCGAGGCTCTCCGAGGAGAGGAGGCCCTTCAAGGATCTATGGGACAGGATAGAGTATTACGAGGGGCTGCCGTACATGAACTACACCTTCCTCGACGAGATCATGCTTCTGGCGGGGTTCCTCATAGACATCTCTAAGAGCCCAAAGATGGATGAGGCCAAGAGGGAGTATGAGGAGGCTAGGAGACTCATCGGCCGGGGAATGAGGGTGGAAGCGGTGAGGCACGCTGTTAGGGCTTATGAGCTGCTGTATTTTTGAAGGGTGAATAAGGGAATGACGGCTTCTCGAATTATCAGGGTTCCATGCGCAATGACCATAGCCGGGTCGGACAGTGGGGGAGGAGCTGGGATCGAGGCTGACCTGAAGACATTCTCGGCTCTCGGGGTCTTCGGCACATGCGTGGTAACGGCCATCACGGCTCAAAACACAATGGGCGTGCAAGGGATCTTCCCGGTTCCCCCAGAGGTCGTTAAGGCCCAGATCCAAGCCGTCCTAGAGGACATCCCGGTGAAGGCTGCTAAGACAGGGATGCTCTATTCGCGTGGAATAATGGAGGTCGTCGCTGAGGCTGCTGGGAAGCACGGGATACCCCTAGTCGTCGACCCAGTCTTCACGGCGGGCACAGGAAGCTCCCTAATAATCGAGGAGGATAAAGCCGCGCTCGTTGATCTTCTCCTGCCTAAGGCTAAGGTCTTTACGCCGAACCTCTCCGAGGCCGAGGCGGTCACGGGCCTCAAGATCGATGGCCTTGAGGACATGAAAGAGGCGGCGCGGAGAATCGCGGATTCAGGCGCTGAGGCCGTGATCATAAAGGGCGGCCACTTGGAGGCTGCTGACCGGAAGATCTACGATGTCCTTTATCATAATGGATCGTTCAGGGTATTCGAGAAGGAACGGGTGGATATCGAGCCGCATGGCGGTGGATGCGCATTCTCAGCAGCGATCACCGCATTCCTCGCGAGGGGAGAAGACCTGGAAAGAGCGGTTGAGGGCGCTGAGGAGTTCATCAAGGCCAGCTTCATGGGGGCGACAAGAGTGGGCTCCGGAAGGGTCCCAGTGAACCCCCTTGCTTCCCTGCATAAAAAGTCCGAGGCGATTGAGGTTCTGGGGCGGGTTGAGGCGGCGGCGAGGATGATCGAGGAGAACATCTCCTTTCTTCCCTACATCGCTGAGGTAGGAACCCAGATAGCCATGGCCCTTCCATTCCCGACTGGACCTATGGATGTCGCGGCGATCGAGGGGAGGATAGTCAAGCTTCGCGGAGGGCCGAGGGCGGTAGGCCCAGCGAGGCTAGGGGCCTCCAGACACATCGCAAATGTCATATTAACCGCCATTAAGCATGACTCGGAGATCCGGGCTGCGATGAATCTCCACTACGATCCGAGGCTTGTTGAGGCCTTCAGGAGGATGGGCTGCGAAGCTGCGGAGTTCGACAGGGGAAGCGAGCCCGCTGAGGTGAAGCATGTGGAGGGGATGTCCCTCTCCTGGGGAACTGAGGAGGCGATCCGCTCAGCGGGCCGCGTTCCAGACATAATATACGATAAGGGAGAGGTGGGGAAGGAGCCGATGATAAGGGTCCTCGGCAGGGACGCCGTTGAGGTTGTCGAGAAGGCCCTTAAGGCGATAAGGTCCATCAGTTAAGAAATAGAGGCCCGGTTGGGTTTGAATTTAAGAGGGCAAGTTCCTTATCTTTGAGGCTATCTCCTCAGCGACCTCCTGAGTGGTTGAGTGTCCTCCCAAGTCATAGGTCTTCACCCTGCCCTCCTTAAGGACCTCGATCACGGCGTGATGGATGAGCCCCGCAGCCCCCGTCTCCCCCAGGTACTCCATCATCATACCAGCGGCGAGTATAGTCGCTATGGGGTTCACCTTGTTCTTACCAGCATACTTAGGCGCGGATCCATGAACAGGCTCGAACATCGCGTAGTCATCACCTATATTCGCACCTGCGGCTAGGCCTAGACCTCCCACGATCTGCGCCGCCTCGTCTGAGAGTATATCACCGAACATGTTGGTTGCGACTATGACATCGAACCTCTCAGGCTCCTTGATCAGCCTCATCGCCATAGCGTCGATGTAAACCTCATCCACTCTGACTGAGGGGTACTCCTCCGCTACCCTGAAGACGGAGTCCCTGAAGATACCATCGGTTATCCTCAGGATGTTCCTCTTGTGCACGCAAGTCACACGCCGCCTCCTCTTCAAGGCCAGATCGAAGGCGAGCCTCGCGACCTTCTCAGATGCGGCTCTCGTTACGACGCGGAGGGCTATGCCCTTCCCAGGTGAGACCTCGAACTCCACCCCGGAATAGAGCCCCTCAGTATTCTCCCTAACGATTATCAGGTCTATCTTGGGATTCAAAGCCTTCACCCCGGGCATGGACTTGCAGGGCCTAACATTAGCGTAGAGGCCGAAAATCTTCCTGATAGTCACAGCCGCGCTGGGCGGCATCCCGGGATCCTCAGGGGTCGTCATCGGCCCCTTCAGGCATGCGTCGGTTCTCCTCAGCATCTCTATGGTCTCCTCAGGCAGGTTCGTCCCGTACTTCCCGATGCAGTTGTAACCAGCCTCGCCGAACTTGAGGTTCAGCCTGAGGCCCTTCGATGCTTCCTGAACTGCCTCAAGAACCCTAACCGCGGCCTCCACAACTTCAGGCCCGATCCCGTCTCCAGGTAAGACTGCTATGGTATAGTTGCCAGGCAACGTTCAGCTCCCATCTACGGATATGATGGTGAAACCCTAATTATTGTTTTGTTCGTCTTTTATCTCTTGTTAAATAACCCTTCCAACCATCCTGGAATCCAGCAAGTAATTGATGATGTCGATGCAGGTCGCGGCTAAGTACGGCCTCTTCCCAATCGATATCTTCTTCCCAAACCTCAGGGCGAAGGCTTCATCCTTCTTCGGAAGCCCAACATGATCCCCCAAGACGAAGACCGGGCTCTCCCCAAACCTGACGCTTCTTATATCCTGACCCTTCTCCTCGAGGACGTAGATCTCCCTGCGGCTCATCGCCCGCAGCAATTCTTGGAAGCTCCCCCTCTCGACTCTTATTCCGGGATGAGAGCCTCCGGAGAGGACCTTCCTCAAAATCTCCTCCCAAGTACGCTCGTCCGTCCTGACATTCCTGAGTTCCCTTCCATCGACGATTAGGTGAAGGGGAGGGCGGGGAGGCCCCCCAAGGATCACGTGGAGGATGACGTCTCGGCGGATGGCCCCGGAAGTGAAGAAGGCGAGGAGAATACATTGGTATACAACGTCGAGTCTCCCAGCCTCCCTCAGACTCCTGAAGTTCCCGTCGGTTCTTCCCCTCCGAGATAACAAAACGAACTCGATCAATCAGCTTAGCCCCAAATTTTCTCATTTAGATCTACATAGATATCATCTTCGATTCTCTATCCATGGATCGTAGATGACCCGCTTGGCATCCGCAATGTAGCGGCATGAAGCCCGCCTTTCTCGGTCAGCCATGCGTCTTGATGACGATCGTCTCTGAGATGTGATTGAAGAGCCTCTGCTTATTCTGGGGGTAGAGTATCCATCCTATCAGGCAGTCTATGGGAAGCAGGAAGGCCTTACCTATGCTTTCAACGGCGGCATGAGGCAGGTCCGTACGTTCACCGTTCATCCGGATTACCCTCAGCCTCATAACCATCTTTCCGATGGACTGACCGTAGACACCTTCCATCACCGTCCAATAGAGGAAGTACGCGAAGTTATCGAATCCGGGATCAATGAATGGGATGATCATGGGAAGGTGCAGGGGGATTCTCCACCCAGTATACCCCCTGAACGTGTTTAGAACCGCCCCCAAGACTATCATGTCTATTATCCAAGCTATGAACCTCTCGCCCCAATCAGCCTTCTCGAACCTCCTCTCCAACATGGCCCTTATGGGCGATCCGCAGTTGGGGCAGAACGCTGCGTCCTCGGGCACCTTCTCCCCGCATCTCACACAATACGGCATCTCTTCTACTCTCTTTCCTTCTCAGCGGCTTACTTATTCTCGCCTCAGGTATTATTTATTTATTCCTTAACTGTAAAAGTTAAAATATGCCGTCCGCTTGAATGATCAAGAAACAAGATTCGGCATGAGGAATCATCCTTGGACATTGAGGAACGCATCGACCTCGTTCTGAGGAACACCGAGGAGGTCATAACCCGCGGGGAGCTCAGGAACCTCCTGGAGACGAGCAGCAGGCCGAAGGCATACTGGGGATTCGAATGCTCAGGCCTAATGCACATAGGGATAGGCCTGATCCCCGGGATAAAGATCAAGGACATGATAGAGGCGGGGTTCGAGTTCACGGTCTTCCTCGCCGACTGGCATAGCTGGATAAATAATAAGCTAGGCGGCGATATGGGGAACATCCGTGCATGCGGCGAGTACTTCAAGCATTGCTTCGAGGCTCTTGGGATAACATCGGATAAGGCCCGTTATCTCTGGGCCGCGGAGATCGCTGGGGAGATCGAGTACTGGGAGAGGGTCATCCGGATAGCCAAGGCATCCTCACTTCTAAGGGTAAGAAGGGCCCTGACGATAATGGGGCGCAGGATGGACCTCTCAGACGTCGAGACGGCTTGGATCTTCTACCCATGCATGCAAGCTGCGGACATATTCCACTTGGACCTAGACGTGGCGGCCGGGGGAATGGATCAGAGGAAGGCCCACATGCTTGCGAGGGACGTGGCGGAGAAGCTCGGATGGAAGAAGCCCACATGCCTGCACACCCCACTGCTTCTCGGACTGCTTAGGCCTGAGCAGCCCGGTGATGCTGGGAGATACGATGAGGACGCAGCGTTGAGCGCGAGGATAAGCTCGAAGATGTCTAAGAGCAAGCCTGAGAGCTGCATCTTCGTCCATGACAGCCCGGAGGCCATCAGGTCGAAGATGAGGAAGGCGTACTGCCCGCCTAAACAGGAGGAGGGGAACCCCGTGCTTGAGCATGCCAAGTACATAGTCTTCCCTCAGCTGGGGCTCCTTGAGGTTCCGAGGCCCACCCGGTACGGCGGCCCAGTAGCATTTGAGAGTTACGATGAGCTCAGGCGGTCTTATATTAAGGGCGAGGTGCATCCCCTCGATCTGAAGATGGGAGTGGCAGAGGCCATCATAGAGATCCTTAAGCCGGTGAGGGAGCATTTCAAGAGGAATCCTGAGCCTCTGGAGAGGATAATCCGGATCGAGGCGACGAGGTGAAAAAGGGGCCGGGGGAGCCCATCCGGATCATTAGGTCATCCTGAGAGGATCTGAATCGACCCATTATCGATTTATGATGTATGGCGAATTCGATATTCACATCCCGACGTTCTTCAGAGCGGCCTCTCCGGGGGCTCCAAGACGAGGTTTTAGATAGCAACTTAAGATCTGAAGCGCCATTCCGTTTGTTTCATATGAGAAGATCCGAAACTTATTTATTTCATGCGTGAGTCAAAAAAATAATCTTCCGGGTCTGATGAGGGCTGAATTGTGCGGGTAACGGGGGAATGTAAAGGCAAGATCATACATTCAGTCTTTACGGTAGGAGCCTACGCCCGTTTACTTGATGAGAAGATGCTTCACGGCTTCTTTTGGAGGGGCGGATTTGGCGATTAAGCTGACCTTCAAAGAGACTGAGAGCCAGATGCTCATTGAACGGCAGTTATACGTGAGACACTACTCCCTGATGCTGGATAAGGAGAGATGCATCGGCTGCGAGATCTGCATGATGGTCTGCCCTAGAGAGGCCATCGAGATAGTTAAGCCGAAAAGGGTTGAGGGCGAGAAGCTGAAGCGGCCAACCATCAGGGTTGATGAGAAGAAATGCTCCTTCTGCGGGATATGCGACGCGATCTGCCCGTTCGAAGCCTTCACATTGAAGATCAACGGGGAAGAGTTGGTCCCAGTCTTGGAGATGGGGACATTCCCGAACCTTATACGGAGAGTCAGCGTAGACGAGGCGAGGTGCCCCGTAGACTGTGACGAATGCGCTGAGGCCTGCCCATTCGACCTAATCAAGGTCTCAGCAGATGATCGGGGAATGGTCCATGTGGAGGTGGATGTGGATCACTGCCCTGGATGCAGGCTATGCGAGCTCGAATGTCCAGAGGGAGCGATAACGGTCAGGAGGATCTTCTCGGGGATCATCAAGATCAACCAGGATAAGTGCCCGGATGGATGTCGAGACTGCGTTGACGTCTGCCCTATACCTGGGGTCCTAACCGTCTCATCAAACGGTAAAGTCGAGGTCAACGATTACTGCTGCATCTACTGCGGATCATGCAGGATCGTCTGTCCAGTAGAAGAGGCGCTGACCCTGAAGCGGACGGAGATAGCTCATAGCCCAATCCAATCCGGGGCTTGGAACATCGCCCTGGAGAAGCTGACCTCCACGCATGATCTGGCTAAGGAGCTCACGAGGAAGCGGACATTCAAGGTTATCGATTCAACGAAGAGGCGTGTGGGCTGATGGGGAGGAGCTTGATGCCTGGGGATGTTAGGATCGGGGTCTTCGTCTGCCATTGCGGCCTGAATATAGCCGGGGTCATCGACGTTAAGGAGTTAACGGAGTACGCCCGGAAGCTGCCGGGGGTCGTCTTCGCCGTCGATAACCGCTACACATGCTCCGACCCGGGACAGGATGAGATAAAGAAGGCCATAAAGGAGCATAACCTTAACCGAGTTGTCGTAGCGGCCTGCTCCCCGCGTATGCATGAGTTCACTTTCCGCCGCACAATCATGGAGGCTGGGCTTAACCCCTACCTCCTGGAGATGGCTAACATAAGAGAGCACTGCTCATGGTGCCATCCAAGCAAACCGGAGGAAGCGACGGAGAAGGCGAAGGAGATAGTCAAGATGGCCGTTGCGAAGGCTAGGCTTCTCAGGCCCCTGGATCCAATCGAGGTTCCGGTCATAAACAAGGCGATGGTCCTCGGCGGCGGGATAGCCGGCATCAACGCCGCCCTGGACCTCGCTGAGATGGGGTTCAAGGTCTATCTGGTCGAGAAGAAGGAGAGCATAGGTGGGCATATGGCTCAGCTAGACAAGACTTTCCCCACGCTTGACTGCTCCATCTGCATCGAAGGGCCGAAGATGGTCGATGTCTCAAGGCACCCGAACATCGAGATAATCTCCTATGCCGATCTTCTCAGCGTGGAGGGGTTCGTCGGGAACTTCAAGGTGAGGATAAGGAAGAACCCGAGATACGTCATAGAGGAGAACTGCACTGGATGCGGGGAATGCAAGGATGTCTGCCCAATAGAGTACCCGAATGAGTGGGACATGAACATGGGGGTTCGGAAGGCGATATCCGTCCCGTTCGATCAAGCCGTCCCCCTAGTCTACACGATAAATAGGGACTACTGCATCGAGTGCTATAAGTGCGTCGATGTCTGCGGCGAGCGGCAAGCAAT
>LUCF01000014.1 GCA_001593845.1 Candidatus Bathyarchaeota archaeon B63
CCCCTCTTAAATCGCTATCCTATTCTCGCGTGCGAAGCCTAGGGAAATGCCTTGTACCGATCGTTGATCATCCTGGGGCTCCGATGGGCAAATTCTTAGAGGATCTACAGTTTTACTTACCGGGGAGCCCATGCAGAGAGGCAGGTGAGGATTACGATCCAGCATCACTCATGCCGTGACTGATTCAGTAACAAAGAAATTAACTGATGATCAAAGTTAAGATGACGGCCAGCATAAAGCCCAAGCTCGACCACTGGACCGCTAAGGGCAGATCTACCATTTACTATACTGCGTACTCGTCTCGTAGCCTTTTTTCTGCAGCCCTGCCCCTTAGATCTTCTCTAGGTATATGTTCTCCTCATCTGAGTAGACGATCAGCTTACCGCTCAGCCCAAGCCTCTTCGCTACTCTGCCTATCGCCCTGCTGGCGAATGCTGGGGACTTATAGGAGTCTTTAAGCCTCTTGAAGCTTATCTTCGCGTATTTAGACTCTGACTCTTTGAATTCATTCAGTATTATCTCAGCAACGGAGATTTTACGGTAGACCTTCTTTTTGATTCTAGGCCTCTCTTCTAACGGTTCAATAAATTCATAGCTCATCTTCATCCATCCTTCCCCATTCATTAAGCTAAAGAAGCTCATATCGGATATAAATATTTACCATAAAAGAAGGATGTATACATCTGCTTTATAGATGAAACATCACGGTCTTCCCTATTGCTATAGGTTATTCTATGAATCCCTTTATGATGGAACACGGAGGCATCTCAAACATGAAGTGGGGAAAAAGGAAAGGATTAAATTTGAGGGGCGTTTTTATCCTATAGGTTGGTCCGAGGGTGATCTGATGACGGTCAAGGCTTATGTTATGATGAAGGTCAGCTCGGGAAGCGAGAGGGAGATATGCAAGAAGATCATCGAGTTCGACGAGGTCATGGATGTAAGCATAGTCTACGGTGAGTTCGACGTGGTCGCGAAGGTTAAGGTTGAGGAGCTCGAGGCCCTGGAGGACTTCCTCTCTGAGAATCTGAGGAACATGCCGGCCATAATGCTGACTTCAACGATGATAGTAGCGAGGGAATACAAGGGAAAGGCGAAGAGAAACGCCTTGAAGGTCGAGAAGCTGAACAGATAGAGAGCATCCCGTACCGCCCATATTTTAAAAAGGATGAAGCCTCCTAAGAAAGGCTGAGGCGCATCCTCTCATCCCTTAACGGCTTACTCAGGAGCGGAGGGTTTGAGCGGCAATAGACATGGAGATCGCTTGGGGGAGATAATCAAGAAGCTAGACTCGATCATACAGAGGCTGGAGCTACTCGAGAATATAATCCTTGGGAAGCCTGAATATGCGGAGTACGCGTCGTCTCTTAGGCTACTACGGCTCGGAGTCAGAGCCTACGGTGAACCTCTGAAGGTCATCTCAAGGCTGAAGATGGCTGAGAGGCACTTGAGGCATTCCACGGTTAGGAGAGACGAGATCTCAAGATGCATAATACAGGCCTTGGCTCTGAGGGGTCCGCTGAATATCTCCGCGATAACGCGGGAGGTCAGGTCTATGAGGGGGAAGGCTTCTAGGAGGATAATCAGGGCAAAGCTCCAGACCCTCAGCGATGAAGGGATCGTCCGCCTAACCGAGGGCTTCGGGAAGAGATACGAGCTCGTCGAGCAGGTGAACAGCGGGCTGGCCACTTTTAACCATAACCGTTAACACCTGTGACCAGGCCTTTATTACTTCCGTAGAAAAAGAGGAGGTGATTATTGGTTGGGAGAGATGAGCGATGTGGAGGAGCTAAAGGAGGTCCTGACGACTGTCTCAGAGCTGGTCCCAGCCCTTATAAAGGGAATAATAGGTTCTGTATTCTCAGCTGAGGCGGGAAGAAACATGGGCGCCGCAGCCGCGAACTTCTATAAGGAGCTGAGGGCCGGAGGGATCCCAAACGATGTGGCGGTGAAGATGACTGAGGACTACGTGAAGACCTTCACTAGCCTTGGAGAGCTGATCAGGGAGGCAATGAGCCGGAAGGGCGTTAGGTCCGAAGCTGGCCATGAGAGGGAGATGGGTGAGGAGGTCTCTAAGGCCGTCAGGGAAGCCATCAAGAAGAAGATTGCAGGGGAACAAAGAGAGGAGCAGGACGATTAAGAATCCCATCTTCTGCCCTCTTTACTATTTTAACGCTGGAAAGGGCGGCTGCAGATGGGTAAGGCAGTAGATATACTTCATATCGCATACTTGATCCTAAAACTGGGGGGCAGCCTACTCTCAGCATGGCTTCTCATCAGATGGAAGGTGAGGGAGGCGAGAAGGTCATTCGAGGAGGAGATGATGAAGGCAGGCGTCTCAAAGGAGGACGCCCAGAAGATAAGCGAGTGCTTCGTGAATCTCAAAGACCAGATGAGCAGCCTCATGAAGAGAAGCCTCAGCATAGGGAAGAGAGGAGGGCAGCGCTAACCAGTTCCTTTTTTGCTTACGCCTCGAGGAGATCGCCGTAGATCACGGAGCAGCAGAGGGGAGAGAAGGAAACTTCGAGGCCTAGCTCCATCGCCCTCTCGACGGCCTCCGCCTCCGGGAAGGCGATCCCATTCACCCCAGCCTCAACAGCGAGGATATCTGTTCTGACCCTATGCTCGCCCTTCGGCCTCGCGCATCCAAGGACTATCGGAACCTTGGGCATCATCAGCCTGGAGGCGATGATGACCCTCACGACGTCCTTGGGGGACGGGGGCTCAACATGCTCCATGGGCGTCCCCCTTATTGGGAAGAAGACGATGATTATGAGGGCTGATGGGCCATACTTAGATATCATTCTTAGGGCATTGAATTCCCCCCTCAGCTTTCCATGGTGAAGCCCAACCAGCACATGGGGGGTGAATGGGACCCCCGACCTGCTCAGCGCCTCCAGGGCCTCCTCGTAATCGCTGACGGAGGCCTCGAGATTGTAGATCTCCCTTATCGTCTCTTCTGAGCCTATTATGTCGATTGAGACGGCGTCCACCCCAGCCTCCCTAAGGCTCAATGCGGCCTCGTGGTCAAGAAGCCCAGTGTGCACTACGACCCTCAGCCCCAGCCTCTTAGCCTCAGCGATCCCGTCTAGGAACCTCATTATCGGCACAGACCCGTCCGGCAGGCATCCCCCGCTTATGAGGCATCCGGCTGCCCCCTGGGCCTTCAGTCTGTGGAGGACCTCCAGGAGCCTCTCAGGGGTCTCGGCCGGTATCATCGTCTCGAGTATCCTACCCCCACAATGCTTGCATCTCAATGAGCAGCTCCTGCCCGTTATGGATATGGATGGGAAGATTAGATGGGAGGACCTAAAGAATTTGTTTCTGTAATGAGTGAATCCGGGCGCGTAGAAATGGATCCTCCGGCCGAGGTTTGCCCAGCTCAGCTCACGGGCCCTCCTGATCTCGCCCTGTAGGCCCTCAGGATGATCTTCGACGGGCCTCCTCATCAGGCTTTCTCCCTTCATGTGGGTGGCTTTTAGTCTCGATCGTCACCAATCAGGGAGGCGATCATCAGCGGGAGGATGACGGTCGCATCTCCCTCTATCGTGACGCGTCTCGCCTCCTCCTTAACTTTTCCCCAGGAGACGGCTTCTCTGAGCTTCGCTCCTGATAGGCTTCCATCCCACTCAGGGGCGGATGTTATGTAGACGGCGTAGTCAAGCCCGCCTCTGAACTGGTTCCACCATATCACGTGGTGCTTAGAGATCCCCCCGCCGACTATGAGGGCGCCGGTCTTATCCGCCTCGAAGATGAGGTCGCTCAGCTCCTGCTCATCCCTGAGCACGTTGACCGTGAACTTGTGATCCTGAGAGAAGAGCCAGATCTGGTAGCCGACAGCCCCGTCTGTCAATCCAGGAATGTAGACCGGAACCTCATTCTTCGCGGCCCAGTAGAGTATCGAGTCTTCTCTGCAGATTCTTCGGCCGATCTCCCAGCAGAGCTCCCGGCTGCTGATCTCCCTTACGCCCTCTCGCCAGAGCTCCGTCAGCAGCTGCTGCATCTTCTCCTCGATTATAAGCCCGTAGCTCTCGTTTGGGACGAGGATGTTCCCCAGCCTGTTCACCCCCCTCCTGTGGAGCTCAGCGTCATCCATGATGAATGAGCCTCGATGATAGCTCCTCCAGCTCCTGGCCAGGTCGTGATCCAGGGTTCCGCAGGTCGTCACAACCACGTCTACGAGGCGACGCTTAATCATCTCCCTCAAAACGCCGCGGGTGCCAGTTGCGACTATGCAGGCTGGGAATGAGAAGAATTTCAGGCATTCCTTGTCGGCTAGCATTCTCCTAAGTATATCGACCCCCACGGCGATCTTCCCAGCGGTGAAGCCCCAAGCCTCACCCATCTGCCTAACCAGCTCAGCGACGGTCATCCCAGACCGCAGACTGTAATCCCTCACTTTTTCAGTCTCTACAGTCATCCCCAAGCATCCCATACGCGCATCTTTGCACTCAACAATTCCCCTTCGGGCCTATAATTCTTGCTGGAAAGACGTACCGTCCCGGTCAGATACCGGCCACTCATGTATGAAAACGGCCGCTCCGGGAGGACTAAAGAGTAGTCAAAAAACATCAAATATCGCAAAGGTTTGTAGATTACTCCGGTGGCTCCGGTTGAGGAAGAGGGATGTCCTATTAATCGTGGAAAACCCGGTTAGAAGCAACATAATCCTACGTCTTGACGAAGCCGGGAAGGCCGCATACTCAGATCTATTGGACTCGGCCGGACTTGTCGAAGTTCTCGATAGCCGAGGAAATTTCAATTATCATCTAAATTTCCTTCTGGAAAGCTCGATCGTGATCAAAGAAGGCATGGTCTACCGCCTCACCGATAGAGGTCGAGCAATTGCAAGATTCATAAGAGAGGTCAACAGGCTATGGGAAAAGGTTGAACCTAAACTGCGAGGCAGCTATAAAGATATAGTCAGTTATGCCCAGGAGTTTGAGAAAGAAGTAGGCATCAGGATGAACCGGAAGATCTCGGAAATAAAGCTAAAGGGAAAAATTGAGATCGTAATGGATGAGAGATCGGTCATAGGCATTTTAGATGAAGAAAGATGCGAGGACGAATTCTTCAGAGGCTATGAAGAGATCCGAATATCCGATATGAACTTCGATATAGTAACACGTGGGGACAAGGATGGTAAAGAATCCCATCACTATGTCTTAGGCCACCCAGACCTATCATATCATCTTTCACCTCATTATTTCGGATCGGTACTTCTCTATCTGCAGAGAAACTTCGGCGAAGCCCACCTATACGCAGAAAAGAAGAAACCAATGCCCTTCATGCTAAGAGCGAAGAAGATTGGAGAAAGATATGAAGGACCAGCATTCATGATCGCACCGATCATACTTGATAGATGCCAAAAATGAATCTTGTGAGAGGCCCCTTTAACTACTGAGGCCCTTAATGAAGTTCCAGACGCATTCGGGGAATCGGCGGCCGTATCCGCCCTCAAGAACGGCGAATGTGTCAAAGCCTAAATCAGCTATTAGCCTTCCGATCTCCAGGTACGCCTCCTCGCTGAGCATCAAGGCTCCGACGGGATCCTCCCTGTGAGCATCGAAGCCGGCTGAGACCGCCAAGAGGTCAGGGTTGAACTCCTCGATCCTCCTTAAAGCCTCATTCAGGGTCTCCAGGTACTCCTCATCTCCAACCGGCTGTCTGAATGGATAATTCAGGCAGTTATCTTCAGAGGAGCCTCCAGTTCCGGGATAGAAGCCTCCGTACTTGTGGAGGGAGACGAAGAGGACCCGGGGGTTCCCCTGGAAGATCTCCTGGGTCCCGTTGCCGTGGTGGCAGTCTATATCCAGGATCGCTGCCCTATCGACCCTTTCCAAGGCCTTCATGCATGCGACGGCGACGTTATTGAAGTAGCAGAAGCCCATGGAGGCCGCTCCCATGGCAGCCCCGTTCACCCCGACGTGGTGGCCCGGAGGCCTCATCAGGGAGAACGCCTTCTCGCCTTTCAGGGAGATCTCCATGCTCCTTATGGCCCCGCCGGCTGAGAGCCTAGCGTAATCATATATGCCCGGTAGGCTTGGGCTGTCAGGATCGAAGAAGCTTCCGGATTTTATCCTCTCTATGAGCTCTTCGCTGTGGACGAGCCTAAGGTCATCCTCCGAGCAGGCCTCTGGCTCCGTGAACCTCATGCCCTTCGCCCTCAGAAGCCTGTAGGCCCTGTAGACCCTCTCCGGGCTCTCCGGGAAGCCGGGCGCCACGTACTCCAGGCATCTGTCCGAGTAGATGATGTACATGAATCATCATCTCCTTTATGCGCATAATTCTCTTTAGGCTCCAGCGTGAAATCTTTATTGGTTATGAGCGACATTCTTCTTCGGGATGAGGCTGGGTAGGCGATAGATGTTGTCCCCGCCGGAGAGGATAAGGGTCTCAATAGGCTCGGCGATCGTCCTCGGCCTGATGAGCGGTAGGCTTGACGCCGAGCCGACGACCATATACCTGCTCACCTACAGGAGGGGGAGATGCAGGGCCTCATGCGTCTTCTGCCCCCAGTCTAGGCTGGCCCGTGGAAGGGCGGATATGCTCTCGAGGGTTGTCTGGCCCGTCTACCCGGCGGAGGAGACGATAAAGCGGATAAGCAGGTCCTTCCAGCTGGGCAGAATCTCGAGGGTATGCATCCAGGCCCTGAACTACCCATCCGTTGTTGATGACCTCGTCGCCCTAGCATGTATGATAGGAGAGGAATCAGACGTGCCTATCTCTGTCTCCTGTCAGCCCCTCAGCAGGCGGGACATCCAGAGGCTCGCCGACGCCGGGGTTCAGAGGATCAGCATCCCCCTCGACGCTGCTACGGAGGAAATATTCAATAGGGTTAAGGGGCCTGGGATAGGAGGCCCATACAGGTGGGAGACGCACCTCGAGGCCCTCAGGAACGCCGTCGAGGTCTTCGGGGAGGGGAATGTGACGACGCACCTCATAGCCGGCTTGGGGGAAAGCGAGGAGGAGTTCGTGAGGGCAATCCAGAGATGCGTCGACATGGGGGTCTACCCAGCCCTCTTCGCCTTCACACCCATCCCTGGGACGGTTCTCTCCGGGCATCCTCCCCCGCCGATGGGGTACTACAGGAGGGCCCAGCTCGCCCATTACCTGATAACCAAAGGGATAAGGCGATGTGATGAGATGACCTTCAGGGAAGGCCGACTCGTCCATTTCGGCGTCTCAGAGAAGCATCTGAGGCGGATCATAAGGAGTGGAGAACCATTCATGACGACGGGATGCCCAGGATGCAACAGGCCCTACTACAACGAGAGGCCGGGTGGGCCGCTATATAATTTTCCCCGCCGGCTTACCCGTCGGGAGACGGCTGGGATTGAAAAAGTTTTATGTGGCGGGGAGGATAATCCGTCAATAAGTCTGGAGGAGACTTGAGATGAAGATTTTCATAGATACCGCGGAGATAGAGGAGATAAGGCAGGCGGCATCCTGGGGGATCATCGACGGCGTGACGACGAACCCGTCCCTAATCAAGGCGGCGGTCGACAGGAGACGGGGCGAGATAAGCATGGAAGATTACGTGAGGGAGATAGTCAAGGCCTCACCGGGACCCGTGAGCCTAGAGGTGATAGGGAGGACAGCTGAGGAGATGACGGTGCAGGGCAGGCTCCTACACGAGAAGTTCAGCCCCTCCGGAGAGGTCGCGGTTAAGATCCCCATCAACCCGTCTATGAATGGGGAGGAGGAGATAGAATTCGAGGGGCTTAAAGCGATAAGGCAGCTCAGCGGAGAAGGGATACGGGTCAACGCGACCCTGATCATGACGCCTGAGCAGGCTCTCCTAGCGGCTAAGGCGGGCGCCGCCTATGCAAGCCCATTCGCAGGCAGGATTGATGATTACATACGCTCAGGCCTCGGGATGAGGAGGGGGGCCGACTTCCAGAAGGGTGACTACTTCGATCATGACCTCCTCGGCAGAGCTAGGGACTCTAAGATCAAGGAGGCCATGAAGGATCTCAGCTCGATCAGGGAGATATACCAAAGCGAGACCGTCAACATGCTTATGGCGCAGGGGCAGGACAACGGCATAAGGAGCGGTGTGGACCTCATTGCGAGGATCCTCCGGATCTACAGGGCCTACGGCTTCAGGACCGAGGTCATAGCCGCGAGCATACGGAACCCCAGGCAGGTTAGGGAGGTCGCTGAGCTGGGGGTTCACATAGCAACCCTGCCCTTCGAGGTTATTAGGGGTATGATCCGCCACTACAAGACGGCTGAGGGGATGAGGAGATTCATGGAGGACATCGTCCCCCAGTACCAAGCACTATTCAAGGAGAGATGAAACTTAATTAATGAAGGTGATACGGAAAATCGTAAAAGAAACCCCGGAGAAGACTGAGCGCATCCTCAAGATTGATGATACACACATGGTTATTTTCGATGATTTTCGTAATGTAAGGCTAAATGAAAGAGCCGACTTAGTATTTGCCGATCCCCCCTTCGGTATAGGTTTTAAAGGCAATCTACAGACATACCACAGAAAACCGGATGCTCTCACTTATGTGGAGGTCCTCAAGGAGGAGTACCCAAACTTTATTCGGGATCTCCTCGAGTGGTCATATGACGTGCTCAAGGATTCAGGG
Organism: Candidatus Bathyarchaeota archaeon B63; assembly: GCA_001593845.1. Lineage (GTDB taxonomy): Archaea > Thermoproteota > Bathyarchaeia > Bathyarchaeales > DTEX01 > B63. Next base: position 8,604 of record LUCF01000014.1, read on the forward strand.
AGCATGTGGCTGCTTTCAGGATGGAACAATTTAAGGGTGGTACTCGACGCTGTTGAAGACGCCGGCTTTATACAGCTCAACCACTGCATATGGAAGTACCAGTTCGGGGTCTTCACGAGGAGGAGATTCACCACATCCCATTATCATCTTCTACTCTTAGTGAAGGACGAAAACAATTATACATTCAATAAACCCGAGCATTACGCTGAGGACGTATGGTACATAAAGAGGCCGTATCATCACGGAGAGAGAACGGCCGGGAATGAGCTTCCCGACGAACTAGTCGAGAAATGTATCCGTACATCCTCTAATAGGGGAGACCTCATTGTGGACCCCGTATTGGGGTCGGGAACCACTATGAGGGTATGTCTGAAGCTGAATAGGAGATGCATAGGCATCGAGATCAACCCGGAACTTGAGAAACGAATCAAGCAAAAATTAGGATTGTGAAAGCGGCAAACATTAAATAGGGGTTTCGGCTTTATGCTTGCAGAATGCGCCTGGATGCCTACTGGGAGAGTCCGGGATAATTCAGCTTGAAGGGTTCAGGATCAGGGATGGATAAGCCGTCTATTAGGCTCTTCTATTTGGTGATCGATCAGCTCGCCGGGCATTGGGTTGAAGACGTCGAGGTTTCCCCGGGCATACCGCCCGTGAACGTTGAAGACTATCATAATCTGGGGTACGTGCCGAACTTCTCAAGGCTCATAAGAAGCGGAATCTGGGTCAGGAGGGGATGGAATAGGGGCATATGCGACACGGCGCATGGCATGAAGTACCTGGCCACGGGGAGGCGTGAAGGAGAATTCTGGAGCCCCGTGGGATGCAGAGACACAGGGTTCTTCGAGTGGATCTGCAGGGAACTCAAAGGGAAGGTTAAGATCGCGGCCTTCACGACCCACCCATGGGCTTGCAGGGGATACTTCTACAATCCGCAGGCGATGTATTCCCTTCCAGGCTATTATCCAGACGAGCTGATGTGGAGGGTTATGGCCCAGCCTTGGCTGAGGAAGCGCAGCGATTGGAATCTGGTTCACATATACTTTCCGACTAACGATCAGGTCTCCCTCTGCCCGTCATACATGAATGGGAATCCACATCCGCTCTCCTCTAAACATGCATATATGCTCTTCCTGGATGGGCTGTTAGGTGAGATCATAGAGTTCCTTGAGGCAGGAGGGTTCTGGGATGAGACTGTGTTTGTGCTGGCCTCGGATCATGGATATCATCTGGGATGCACCACGGCCCATCAGGTTGGGGCGAGAAGCCTTAACTGGTGCTGCGATCATCCTCCGCCATATGACTGCCACGTCTATGACTTTGAGAAGGATAAGCCCTTAGATAGGTACTCGGGATGCGCCAGGAGAATAACGTTTATACTCTCAGGCGGCGGGCTTAAATCGGCATATAGGGGAAGGATAGTTGAGGAGGCTGAGATAATCGATGTTATCCCCACGATCATGGATCTCATGGGGATTGAGGGCTACAGCTGTGACGGAACAAGCATCCTAAAGAAGATTTGAAGGCCTTTAACCTCTGATTATCCCTTCCGTATCGACCTCAGCAGAATAGATCTAACTTCTCTGCCTGCCCAGGCCCCGTCCCTATAATAATCCGTCACCGCCTCCTGCTTTACTGTGCCGGCCTCAGAGGATACCCAGTAACGGCCCTCCGTGATCATCGTCAAGTTCCCCCCGTCGATCAATAGGTACCCCAAACTCCTGTACCTCACCCTCGCACAG
>LUCF01000015.1 GCA_001593845.1 Candidatus Bathyarchaeota archaeon B63
GAGGCATGCGGGTATCTCAGCGGAAAAGCAACCGTTGCCCTGCTTGAAACAGAGACGATGAAGGTGACTATTATTCCCCTCTGAAGCCACCCATCGCCCATTCAATCGATTACCCAAGATTTTACATCCTTTTGTTTCATTGAATTCTCCGGGCAATCTGAGGCTAATTAATCAGATATTACTAAAATCCGGCTTGGAATAAAAGATTCTGTCTATTAGGCATGCTAAGACGCTGGACCGCAGGCCGATGAACATGCTGAGCGGACGAGATCAGCCTTTATATAGAAAAAAATTTTCCGCGGCGAAGCCGCATGCAAAAAATCGATGAAGAGAAAAAGTATAGAGCCTTTATGTAAACAAAAAGATTTTTTAGGCTCGTCTCTTAAGTCTTGAAAGAGATGGTTGAGGGACTGATGGAGAAAGAGGTGAAAGGCCATTGTCAGTATTCGCTGTTCCAGGAGCTTATGACCGCGCAATCACTGTCTTCTCCCCTGACGGCAGGCTCTTCCAGGTTGAGTATGCCCTCGAGACCGTTTATAGGGGGCCGACGATAATTGGGATATCCTGCCCCGAGGGGGTTGTGATAGGGGCTGAGGAGAAGATCGAGTCGAAGCTTCAAGACCCCAACTTCAGCCAGAAGATTTATGAGGTTGATGAGCATCTTGGAGCCGCCGTTGTTGGTATAAGTTCAGATGCGCGGATATTAATAGATGAGTCGAGGATCTATTGTCAGAGCAACCGCCTGATGTATGATGAGCCTGTGGACGTCGAGGTTGTGACGAAGAGGATAGGCGACGTGATGCAGATCTACACCCAGCACGCCGGGGTTAGGCCGTTCGGCGTCTCGATAATCTTCGGCGGCGTCGACAGAACAGGGCCGAGGATCTTCACCACGGACCCAAGCGGATCCTACAGGTCCTACAGGGCTGTGGCGATAGGCATCGGAAGAGAAACAGCGGAGAAGATCCTTGAGGAGGAGTACCGAGACGACCTCACACTGGAGGAGGCGACGAGGCTCGCGGCGAAGTGCCTCGTTAAGGCAGTCCAGGCGAGAGACGAGAAGCCTACGATAAAGCTCGCTGTCGTGCCGATGTCAACTAAGAGGTTCAGGATTCTCTCTAATGATGAGACTCAGAAGTACTTGGCGGAAGTAATGGGCAGTGGGACGGGATGAGCAAAAAATACACGGTCGCGCGGATCAGTATAAGGGGAAAGACCTTCGAGATCCTCGTGAAGCCTGATCCTGCCCTTTCTTACCGGCGGGGAAAATCCGTTCCACTATCAGATGTTCTGGTGGCCGATGTGGTTTACAGCGACGCCAATAAGGGCTTCAGGGTCTCGGAGGATGATCTGCAGAAGGCCTTTGGGACGAGAGACATCCGGAAGATCGCGGATGTCATCTTGAGGAGAGGGACGCTCCAGCTCACCGCTGATCAGAGGAGGCGGATGATAGAGGAGAAGAGACGTCAGATAATCACCTTCATCTCCAAGCAATGTGTGGATCCGAGGACGAAGCTTCCACATCCGCCCCTCAGAATCCAGCAGGCGCTGGAGCAGGTTCATTTCTCAGTTGATCCCTTCAGGGAAGTTGAGGAGCAGGCTAACGAGGCCATCGCGCTTATCCGCTCCGTCCTGCCGATAAGCACTGAGAAGATCTCGGTATCAGTGAAGATTCCAGCGCGGTACGTCGGCAAGGCATACGGAGCCGTCAAGTCATTCGGATCCATCAGAAAGGAGACATGGCATAGTGACGGTTCATGGTCAGCCGTCGTCGAGATGCCCGCTGGGCTTTACGGGCCGTTCTTAGAGAAGATCGGGGAGACGACCCGAGGAAACGCTGAAGCTGAGATCCTAAAATAGTGTAAAGAGGATTAAGCCTTGCCAGTCTTCTTTGAGAATAGGGAGATCGTGACCCCAGGAGACCTGCTTGCAGAGGGGGAGTACGAAGCCGGCCGCAACACCTACAGGGATGATTCCAGGGTCTACGCCTGCAAGCTGGGACTTGTGGAGTACAAGGGGAGAACGGTCAACGTGGTGGCGCTGAACACGTTCTATGTCCCCTCAGTTGGGGACCTTGTCATCGGAAAGATCGTCGAGGTGAACCTTCACGGTTGGACCGTTGACATAAACTCTCCATACTTAGCAACTCTGAGGCCCTCCGAGGCCTTTAATAAGCCCTTCAAGCCTCAGAGGAATGAACTCTCATCCATACTGGACATCGGGGACATCATACAGGCGAAGGTAATAGCCTTCGATAGGACCCGTAATCCATTACTGACTATCCGTGAGCCTGGCTTGGGGAAGATAACGCACGGCCAGATCGTGAAGGTCTCGCCTGCTAAGATACCCCGGATCATCGGGCGGAAGGGCTCGATGATAAGCATGCTTAAGAGGGAGACGCGTTGCGGCATAACAGTTGGGCAGAACGGGCTGATACACGTATATGGACGTAACCCGGAGGACGAGCGGATCGCCGTGCTGGCCATCAAGAAGATAGAGCTTGAGGCGCATACTTCGGGGCTCACGGACAGGGTCACTGAGATGATAAGTAAGGAAAGAGGTGAAGAATAGGAATGACTAAAGAGGTTAGGCTTGTAAATAAGAAAGGAATCAGAACTGATGGTAGAAAGCCGGATGAGCTTAGGCCGATAAAGCTCGAGGTAGGCATACTGAGCAACGCGGACGGCTCAGCCTACATCGAACAGGGAAAGAATAAGATCCTCGCGGCGGTTTATGGGCCGAGGGAGGTTCACCCCAGGCATCTCGCCCTTCCGGACAAGGCGCTCCTCAGATGCAGATATCATATGGCGCCCTTCTCAGTCCAGGAGAGGAAGTCCCCGGCCCCCTCAAGGCGCGAGGTTGAGCTCTCAAAGGTTATACGTGAGGCGCTTGAGCCCGCGATATTCCTGGAAAGGTTCCCGAGAACATCGATCGATCTCTTCATCGAGGTCCTCCAGGCGGATGGGGGGACAAGGGTCGCTGGCATAACGGTGGCATCCCTCGCCCTCGCCGACGCTGGGCTACCGATGAGGGATCTGGTTGCCGCATGCGCAGCCGGGAAGGCCGACGGATACATAGTGCTTGACCTCAACGATATCGAGGATAAGGAGGGGACGGCGGATGTCCCCGTGGCCTACATGCCGAGCCTCAACGCCGTCGGCCTGCTCCAGATGGATGGGCAGCTGACCCCTGAGGAGTTCGAGCAGGCCTTCAACCTCGCCATTGAGGGCTGCAAGAGGATCTATGAGCTCCAGAAGCAGGCCTTAAAGGCGAAGTATCTAGCGATCAAAGAGGCTGTAGAGGAGGCTGAGGAGAAATGACCTCATCGACTATTTCCCGTATAAGGCAGAGCCAGATTGCTCAGCTGATAACGAGCGGGAAGAGGCTTGACGGTAGGGGACTGATGGATTACCGTCCCATCCAGATAGAGACGGGCATAATTGAGAAGGCTGAGGGCTCAGCAAGGGTAAGGCTTGGGAAGACCGAGGTTATGGTCGGGATTAAGATCGAGATCGGTGAGCCCTTCTCAGACAGGCCTGACGAGGGCGTCCTGACCACAAACGCTGAGTTCGTGCCGCTCGCCTCGCCGGAGTTCGAGGCTGGGCCGCCAGGCGAGGATTCCGTTGAGCTCGCCAGGGTCGTCGATAGGGGCATAAGGGAGTCCAAGGCTATCGATCTGGAGAAGCTATGCATAATACCCGGAAAGAAGGTCTTCATAGTCTTCATCGACATCTACGTCTTAAACCATGACGGAAACCTCATCGACGCCTCAGCCCTCGCCGCCCTAGCAGCCTTGACGAACACGAAGATCTTCAAGTACGAGGTGAAGGATGGGGAGGTCGAGATAAAATCCGGATTCGAGAAGCTGCCCCTCGTGAACTTCCCGGTTGCAGTGACCCTCGCAGACATAGGTGGAAGGCTCGTCGTTGATCCGTGGCTCGACGAGGAAGAAGTCATGAACGCCCGGTTGACTATAAGCTTCGACAAGGATGGAAAGATATGTGCGATGCAGAAGGGGGGAAGCGGGACGCTTTCTCCGCAACAGATAATTGAGGCGGTCAAGATAGCGAAGGAGAAGAGCGAGGAGCTGCGGAGGCTGGTGGTGAAGGAGGGATGACGCGTCGGAGGAGGGCTAAGAAGCTCGGCCCCGCCGGCGGTCTGGGCGCCAGATACGGGGTTAGGGCCAGACGCAGATACAGCGAGATCCTAACAGAGCTGCGGAGGAGACACAGATGCCCTAGCTGCAATTCCAGAAGCGTCCAGAGAGAAAGCGTGGGCATATGGCTCTGCACCAAATGCGGGTTAAGGTTCACCGGGGGGGCCTACCAGCCGAGGACGAAGCTCGGGATAACGGCTGAGCGGTCCGCTAGGAGCAGCTAGAGGCCCATCCGCCCTTTTTATATGGTCCTCCTGGAATGCCTCTTGGATATGATACTGATAACGACCTCCCGCCGCCCCACACGGATGATGCGCACCCTATGCAAGGAGCTAGCCAATGCCATCCCCTCTCTGAGGAGGATAAACAGGGGGAAGATGAGCTCATACGATGTGGGTGAGAAGGCCGCGGAGATGGGAGCAGAGAAGGTCCTGATCATAGACAGATGGAAGGGCCGCCCGGCAGCATCTTCATTGAGGACCTCGGCGGACCTCCGGAGGTCCAGAGGCTACTCGAGGTCTTCTCCAGATTCTTTGAGTTGCCAACTAGAAAGATTGATGATCTGGACGCATCGCGGAGGTTCATTGTTATGCGGATCTCCGCTGAGCCCTCCGGGGATGCGATAAGGCTTACCTTCTATGAGATGCCTGGAAACGTGGAGGTCGGCCCTAGAATAAGATTCTCACATGCGGTGTGGGAGATTTGAGGAGAAAACGCATGGCCTCTTTGAGGCTTGAGTTCCCCACTGAGAGGGAAGCGCGGATACTCTCCGATGCGCTTAGGCCGGAGACAAGATCGCCCGCAACCCCGCGTTCCAGAGTCATGATAGAGAGGGAGGAATCTTCACTAACGCTTCGCTTTGAGGCGAATGATACAACCGCTCTTAGGGCGGCTTTGAATTCTTATCTGAGCTGGCTGCACATGCTGAGAAGCGTCTTAAACACGTTAGATACGGAATCATAGAGGCGGGGAGGCCTTACCCTCCCGGAATCCCCACTTCTGATCTTGCTGGAATCACTGTCTCCGGCTCCTTGAATTGCATCTCGTATAGATGCTTGTATAGCCCTCCTCTCCTTATCAGCTCCTCATGCGTTCCCTCCTCGATTATCCGTCCATCATCAACCACAAGGATCCTGTCCACTTCTCTCACGGTCGAAAGCCTATGCGCGATCACGATGGATGTTCTGTCCCTAAACAGCCTCCTCATCGCCCTCCTTATAAGCAGATCAGTGTACGGATCGACGCTCGAGGTCGCCTCGTCAAGTATCAGGATAGATGGGTTCCTCAACAGAGCACGGGCAAAGGATATGAGCTGCTTCTGGCCGACGGATAATCCGGCTCCCCTCTCCCCTATCTTAGTGTGGTAGCCCTCCGGAAGCCTGCTTATGAATTCATGAGCGCCGACTATCTTGGCGGCCTTTATGACCTCATCATCCGTGGCTTCCGGCTTGCCGTATCGTATGTTATCCATGACCGTCCCGGTGAATAGGAAGGGCTCCTGGAGAACTATCCCCATCTGCCTACGAAGAGACTTCTGCTTGACCCTCCTAATGTCGTATCCATCTATCCTTATAGTTCCCGACTGAGGCTCATAGAACCGGCTTATAAGCTTGATGATCGTGCTCTTCCCCGCCCCCGTCGGCCCCACCAAGGCAACGGTCTCCTTAGGCTTGATCCTAAAGCTGATGTTGGTCAGAACTGGATGCTGGGGATCATACCCGAAAGTCACGTTCTCGAAGAGTATCTCACCCCTGATCGGCGGCATCTCAACGGCGTCCTCAGAATCAACGATCTCGGGCTCCTCGTCTATGAGCTCAAAGATCCTCTCTGCAGCTGCGAGGGCCGACTGTACAGTATTGTAGAAGTTCGTCAAGTCAAAGATCGGCCTGAAGAACCTGCTCACATAAATCAGAAAGGTGATGAGTATGCCTATCGAGTCCTCAAGGGAGCCTAAGGCACCATTGAATGCCAGCCAGCCTCCATACAGCATTATTACGCTGCTGCCTATAGCCTGGATCATCTGAATCGTCGGGAAGAACATCCCCCAAACCTTCGTAGCCTGGAGGTTCGCCTGGAAGTCTTGGAGATTCGCCTCTCTAAACTCCGCTATGACCTCCGGCTCCCTCGTGAATGACTTTATCTCCCTGATGCCCGCTAGGCTCTGCTCAAGCTTCGAGGTGACCTTCGATATCCGGGTTCTGGTCATCATGTATGCCTCCCTGAACTTCGAGTTGAATAGCCACGCAACCATTATTATTAGGGGGACGACGAGCAGGGAGACGAGTGTTAATTGGATATTTATCGTGAACATAACGAAGATCACAAGGGCTATGCTTAATACGTCGCTTATGACTGAGACCGCGCCGGAAGTGAAGACCTCGCCTATGCTATCCGTGTCATTCGTGACCCGTGATATGACATCGCCGCTCTTCGCCCTATCGAAAAAGCTGAAGGAAAGCCTCTGCAGCTGGGAGAATAGCTCAGACCGCATCTTAAGCAGCATGCTCTGGCCTATCTTTCCAACGCAGTAGGTTCTCGCAGCGTTAGCCGCCCATTCTATGAGCATCACCCCGATGAATGCTAGGCTCATCATCTGAAGGCCGGCGAGGTCGCCCTTCAGTATGTACCTGGAGATTATCTCCCTGCCGAGCATGTAGGGGATTAGGACGCCGGTGATCGACATCGCAACTATCGATATGAGAATCAAGGCCAGAGGCCCCTTATGTGGAAGGAAATACCTAAGCAACCTCGCGATTAAAACCCTGCTTGGGGTCCTCCTCTCAGTGTCCCCCATCTCGAAATGGATATGATAATGCCAGCCCAATTATCTCTCCTCCTCACCTGGATTGCAGCTTCTTATTCTGGGCCGCTGAACGGTGGGTTTGATGGTCCCCAGGCCCAGAGCCTCCTTTTGAGCCTCATAGAGCGTCTGATAGAGCCTATAGTACATTCCCCTCTTGGCCATCAGGCTTTCATGATCGCCCTCTTCGACTATCCTCCCGTCACTGAGCACGACGATCTTATCGGCATTCCTGATCGTGGAGATGCGCTGCGTAACGATGAATGCCGTTCTATCCTTTAGGAGGGCGCTTAGGGCCTGCTGGATCTCGTACTCCGTGTCTACATCTACGCTTGAGGTTGAGTCATCCATTATGAGGATCTTCGGATCCATCAGTAGGGCCCTCGCAATAGCTATTCTCTGCTGCTGCCCTCCGGAAAGGGTTACTCCCCTCTCCCCAACCATCGTGTCATATCCGTTAGGCAGCCTCATTATGAAGTCATGAGCCTTAGCTATCTTTGCAACCCTGATTATCTCATCCATCGAAGCGTCAGGCTTCCCAAACGCTATGTTCTCCTTCACGGTCATATTGAAGAGAAAGGTCTCCTGGGATACTATGCCTATGTGCCTTCTTAGGTCCCGGATCTTCACGTCTCTGACGTCATATCCGTCTATAAGAATCCTGCCTGAGGTGACATCGTAGAACCTCGGAATCAGCCTGATAACTGTGCTCTTCCCGGATCCCGTCGGCCCTAAAAGCGCAACGGTCTCCCCAGGCTTAGCCTCGAGATTGATGTTCTTCAGAACCATCTTATCTTTGTTGTATCTGAATGAGACGTCTTCGAAGACCACGTGGCCCCTGATCGATGGAAGCCTCACCGCGTTAGGCTTATCCTTAACTTCTGGAACGGCGTCGATTATCTCGAAGACCCTATCCGCCGCGGCTAGCATCCTCTGATAGCCCGTCCATATGAACCCCAGCATTATTATCGGCCGGATAAGCATGAAGACGTAGCTGATGAAGACGAAGAGCATATCGATTGTGAACTGCTCATTTATGATCTGTATGCCGCCGTACCATAGGATAAGAGCCAACGAGAAGCCGATGATGAGCGAGCCGATCGGGGTGAAGATCGCCCTTAACCTCACCGCCTGCATCATCATCTCATAGTATCTTCTATTAGGCTTCTGGAACTTCTCCATCTCATACTTCTCCTGGGCGAATGACCTTACAACCCTTATGCCGGTGATGTTTTCCCACAATGCGGATGTTAGATCGCCGTAGTGTTCACGTGCCTTATGAATTATGGGCCTTATCTTTTTCCCGAAGATGCTATAGCTCAGGAACAGAATTGAGAGAATCGAAAAGGAGATGAGGGAGAGCTCCATGTTGATTGAGATCATCGAGGCTACCACGCCTATGAGCAGAAAGATGGAGCTGAACAGCATCCCCAGCTGCCACCCCATGAACCCCCTGATTCTGTTGACGTCCGTCGTGACCCTTGACATGAGCTGCCCTATCTGCATCTTATCGAAGAAGCCGAAGGATTGCCTCTGAATCGATTTGAAGGCGTCATTTCTGACGTCAAAGACCACCTTCTGGGAGAAGTACCCATTCGCGTATCTCTGAATAAGCGAGAAGACCGCCAACACACCTGTTAGGGCAAGTATCTGGATCACAAGTGAGACGAGAAGGCTGAAGTCTCTGATCTCCAGAATGTTCTTTATCACACGCCCAGATAACTGAGGAATGTAGACATTAATGTAAGTCGATATGAACATCGCGACTATGCTTATGACGAACCAAACCCAGTTTCTCACGACGTACTTCAGGATCTTTCTGAAAGTAGACATTTCTACTGCGCCTTCAGAACCCTCAGTTTCTCACTCAAACTCTTCATTATCCGCATGAACTCTACATTCTCATAGAGCTGAACATCCTCTAGGAGGGAGAGCAGGATCTTCAAGGGTGGACCTGTTATGCTGACCGGCTTCTTCTGCTGAGAGATTATCTTCTCGAATGTGAGGTGCTTTAGGGAGGAGTACTTCTCAACAAGCTCGAAGAGGTCCTCCTCGTCCTCCGGGGTTACCTCGTACCCGAATGCAACCAGGTCCCTTACAGCCCTCCTACAAACCACTTTTGACCACTTCGCAATGTCCTCTGACTCGGGTATGAGCCCCTCGCTTAACGTGTAGGAGATCACGAAATTCTTAGCCGTCGCTCGGTAGAACTTCTCGACGAGGTTTCCCTTAACGGCCATTCTGGTCTTCTCGACTAATCCGGCCTTCTCGAGGACGTTAAGGTGATGGGAAATCGAGGAGACATTCTTCTCGAGGAGCCTTGCCAGCTGATATGGGCTCATCTCCCGTTTTCTCAAGTTGTGGAGTATGTCTCTCCGGCACTGATCAGCGAAGAGCCTCGCAACTTTTGGGTCCTTGATGATCATGAAGTCCTTCATTTGGTAATAAAAAATGAAGCGTTACATAAAAATGTACCGATAAAAAGATTTTCAGTAGGAATAATATAAGCAAGCCGCCTAGAATAAATTCAAAGGTTTGTATAAGATGAGTAGGGAAGCCAAGGAGATCGCCCTCAGGCGGATCCATAAGCTCTTCGGTCTTGCAAGGCGAGTAGTGCATGAGAGACCGGATCTCGCCGACAGATACGTGGAAATCGCAAGAAGGATCGCTATGAGGGCTCGAATTCACCTCCAGAAAGAGCATAGACTTCTGGTCTGTAGGCGCTGCAAAAGGTTTATCTTGCCCGGCGTGGGCTCTCGTGTACGCATCCAGCCTAGGAGGGAACCTCACATCACGATTACATGTTTAAGATGCGGCGGTCACATGAGGATACCATTAAAGAGAAAGGAGAGAAGATGATGCCTAGAAGTCAAGGTAGGAGAAGGTCGAAGCCCGCAGCGGAGATGGCCACTCTCAGAATTGGGAAGAAGGGAGTCACATCATTCTTCATAATGGAGGTCTCTAAGAACCTGGATAAGAGGGGAGAGGTTAAGGTGAAGATATTGAAGACCGGGCTGGGGGACAGAACTGCGAAGGAGATTGCTGAGGACGTTGCGGAGTCAACGGGATCTGTGATAACGGAGCTTCGCGGCCGCACATTTACGCTTCGTAAAGTTAAGACTCCGAAAAGATATTTATAAGACACTCCGGAGAATACTCAAGGTAAACCTCTGAATCGGGAAGGAATAGGATGCCGACCCCCCATGACGTT
>LUCF01000016.1 GCA_001593845.1 Candidatus Bathyarchaeota archaeon B63
CGATGAGCTCCCGGAGTACCTTGAGGCTCATTCTGTGAACACGCGTCTCAGGGTAGAGCTCAGAGGCCTTCGAGGAATAGAAGCAGTAAGTGCATGCGAGGTTGCAGTCTGATGAGACGGGCTTCACGAGTACGCTCAAAGCGGTCTGAGCCGACTCCAACGGCGGCCTCCCCCCTCATTGCTCAGCAACTATCCCCCCTAGAGGCATCCGGACCGGACGTGAAAGGAGACTGCCACGCCCGCCCCTTCACGGCGTGTAAGAGTCTGGAGGGGTGACCCTTGCATTGGGAGGCGGGGGGACATAGCCCCTCAGGAGCGGATCGCCGGTCTCCCTCATCCACCCCTCCTCATCTCGTTAAGCACATCGGCGTACGCCGGATCATCGGCGAGGTTCCTCCTTTCAGCTGGGTCTGCTTGTAGATCGAAGAGCATCTCCGGAGGCCTCGGCTTGTCGAAGTATCCCATCTCGCGGGCTACCTCCTTTGATGGCCCATCATCCACGTTAGGCGGGAACCAGAATGGCCTCTCCTCGAAGCTCCGGATGTACTTGAAGCGGGCCGTCCTGACCCCCCTGATGGGGTCATAAGCAGCATGGTAGGTCTGCTCGACGAATATCCGCTCGTGAAGATGCTCAATCTCCTCCCTGATGAGGGGCATTATGCTTCTCCCCTGCATCTCCTTGGGTACTGGTAATCCGCATGATTCGAGGATCGTCGGTGCGATGTCCATGTTGGTGAGCATCGCGTCGATCTTCCTCCCTCCCTCAAACCCGCATGGGCCGCGCATTATCATGGAAACCTCGATTCCCGGATCAAATAGTGTGGCCTTGGCCCCGGGGAAGGCTATCCCATGGTCGGTTGTGAATATGATGAGTGTTCTCTCCCCGAGGCCCGCATCATCCACAGCGTCAAGTATCTCCCCTACCTTCTCGTCGACCCTCCTAACCAGAATGTTGAGGCCCGCAACGTCCCTGCGGACATCCTCAACATCAGGCAGGTACGGGAGCCCTTCAACATCATCCGTTGGCCCTCTATACTCCGGAAAGGGCCTGTGGGTCTCGCTGAAGCCTACCATGACGAAGAACGGCTCATCCGGCTGGCCTGCGAGAAAATCCAGGACGAGCGGCGTGACATCCAGGCAGGATCGGCTCTCAGCCTCGAAGACCCTCTGGTACCCAAGCATGTATGGATCAGGGGATTCATGCTGTAGCCCGAAGAGCGACGTTGAGTATCCAGCCTTAGCAAGCAACGCCGGGAGAAGCGGCTCATCACGGTTCAGGCGGAACCCACGATGGGTCAGGCCTATAAGCCCGTGGCTGTGGGGATATCTGCCTGTAAGGATGCTGGCGCGGCTTGGGCTGCACTGCGGGGCGGAGCAGAAGAAATTCGTGAATAGAACCCCTTCCTCCGCCATCCGATCGAGATTCGGCGTATCCACGCTTCTCCCATAGCATCCCAGATGCCTCCCCGTGTCATGTGTGATGATGATCATAACGTTCGGCCTGGCGTCCTCACCCATCTCCAATCAAGCCTCGATCCATCACCGCAGCGTGACGGCTGGGAGCTTAAGATGCGAATCCCATATTTATATGCCTTATATGCTCCAGGATGTCTTCGAGGCTTCTTTTTATCCTCATCTTCCTCTGAAAGAACCTCAATATGTTCTCGACGTCCCTCCTGAGGAGGACATCGGCGTTCGGGTGGTCAGTCCTGACGAATTGAGGCCAGTCGATTATGAGTATGTGGGAGTCAGGCTTGAGGAGCACATTGAACTCGCTTAGATCAGCGTGGATCACCCCCGCTTTCTGATATGCTACCCTCACATTCTCAAGAACCTCATTCAGGACCTCCTCCGCGTTCCGCATCTCCGAGACCTTATAGAGCTCAACCCCCTCTATGAAGCTCATCACGACGACGTGCCTGTTCTGCCCGATCGGCTCGGGGACTGAGACCCCATGTGGATGAACAATCCTTAAGGCCTCGAACTCCCTCTCCGCGGCGAGGCGGGACTGGTAGAGCCATGAGATGTGCCTCCTCTCCGCGACGTAGCCTCGGAGCCTCCTTGTCTGGCGGAAGCTGATGCGGCCTAAACGATGGAACTTCACGGCTATCCTCCTTCCATCCGGGGAGAGGGCGTCGTATACATCGGACTCCTTCCCGACGCCGAGGGGCTTCCCCAGCGCCTCGATGAGATCCGCCTTCACTAGGGAATTCATCGCTAAGCAGTCGTATCCGACCGTGCTCAAGGCGTAGCCGACGTATGGGCCTACCCAACGATGGATAAGCCCGAACCCGCTTAGCCTCTGCAGCCTGTAATTAACCTGCTTCGGGGTTAAGCCGCTTAGCCTCGAGATGTCAGCTTCCGGGACGTACCTATGCCGGCTCATATCGAGCTCTATAACGGCGAGCACCCGTAAATCTTCAGGTTCAAGGCGGCGTAGCGTCTTTACCGCTATCTCCGCTGATGACATCTCAGAAATAGAATAGCCCGAGGCATATAATAGCCATTCTGATCTTTGAGCGGCTCCTCGCCGATTCGATGCTGATTCCGGAGGCGATACCTAAAAATAGGGCTCCGTGAATATGAGGTTGACCTCAAATTCCTGGATGAGACAGATTGTCCATAGATAGGATGATCGAGAAGGCGTACGAGCTGGTGCAGAAGAGGAGGGTAGAGGAGGTAAGCGAGGGAGTCTACAATGTCGTTGGGGAGCACGGCACATACCTGGTGGCCAGGAGGATCAACGGGACGATTAGCTGCACATGCCCAGGCTTCATCAGGAGAGGACGGTGCTCCCACTCCCTAGCGGTCCTCCTGATCCATAAGCCCGACCTGCTGAGGAGCATAAAGAGGGAGATTGATAGGTCGACGGGGCATAAGAGGCAGAGGCGGGGAAGGGCCTAATCAGACCTAAACATTTAATTAGGCCGCTCCAAGCTATCAGAGAACCCGGGTCTTTGGCCCCTAAAGGCTACCATAATCATGAGGGAACGTCTGGAAGGATGGTGAAGAGAACTTCGCTTGAGAGGTATAGGCTGAAGAGGATGCTTGAGGCCCTAGCCTCCAAAGAGGGGAGGGGAACAGAGCTCATCTCGCTCTATATCCCCCCGGGGAGGCAGATAAGCGAGGTAGTCCAGATGCTCAAGGAGGAGTGGGGCACGGCGTCGAACATAAAATCCAACACCACGAGGAAGAACGTCCAAGACGCCATCGTCAAGGTCACCCAGAGGCTCAAGCTCTTCAAGAGAGTCCCGGATAACGGCCTCGTCCTATTCTGCGGGGCGATCCCCCAGAACGGCCCCGGCAGCGAGAAGATCGAGGGGCCATACGTGATAATCCCACCTGAGCCCATCAATATATACTTGTACAGATGCGACTCGAAGTTCCACCTCAACTACCTGATGGACCTACTCAAGGAGACAGAGACGTACGGGATAATCCTCCTAGACTCAAGCGGAGCGACATTCGCAACCCTAACCGGCAGACGCCTGAACATCATCCAGGAGATAACATCCGGGATCCCCGGGAAGCACCGAGCTGGAGGCCAGTCCGCGAGGAGATTCGAGCGTCTAAGGGAGATGAGGCTCATAGAGTTCTTCAAGAGGGTTGGGAAGCACGCTGATGAGATCTTCCTCCAGATCCCGGACCTCAAGGGGCTCATACTCGGCGGTCCAGGGCCGACGAAGACGGACTTCGAGAAGGGCCGATTCCTGGATTACAGGCTGAAGGAGAAGATCGTGGCGGTCGTTGATACCGCCTACACGGGCGAGCAGGGGGTCGAAGAGATATTCGAGAGGGCCCCGGAGATCATAAAGAACGTTAGGTACGTTGAGGAGAAGAGGATAGTCCAGAGGTTCCTCTACGAGATCGGTCACGACACGGGCCTGGCGACCTATGGGGAGGCAGATGTCAGAAGGGCTCTGAAAAGCGGGCTGGTTGAGACTCTGCTGCTCTCAGAGGAGCTCGATAAGACCCGGCTGAGGGTGGAATGCTCATCATGCGGGTACTCATACTCTGAGACGATGAGGAGGCCGGAGGTCAAGAACCTCGAACACACAATCAGCAGCGCTCCATGCCCGAAATGTCAAGCGGCCTCCCTCCAGATCAAGGAGAAGACGGAGATAATCGAGGACCTAGCCGAGCTAGCTGAGGCGTCAGCCGCGAACGTAGAGATAATCTCAACGGAGACCGAGGAGGGCCAGATGCTATGGAAAGCCTTCGGCGGCGTAGCCGCGATCCTGAGATACAAACTCCAAGGCTAAGAGATTCTCGGGCTGAATAAAATTTATTCCTCTAGAACCCTCAACAGAGGAGTTTGAAGATGTCTTCCCACTTAATATTGTGGGAAAAATGAAGTACGTTTAAAGGTAGACTCGAAGGGACGCATACATATCCCAGCGGAGTTAAGGGACGAAATCGGGGGACGTCGTGATCCTAAAGAGGACAGAAGAGGACCTCATCCTGATTCCGGGAAAGCCTATGAACTTCCTCGATGAGTTCCGAAGAATCATAGCCTCTAACCCGCCTAGAACGGGTAAGCCTGAGAACTGGCCCCCATCCAGAATGAAGGCTGTGTGGAGGACGCCGTAAATTGACCCTGGGGCTTGACATGGATATCCTCTGCTATCTAGCCGGGTTATCCTGAACATGAAGAACTGAAGGATCTATTACTGAATCTCTCACCAGAAAACAGAGTGGCCATCAACCCAACGATACTGCGCGAAACATGCTACACCCTCGTCTTCGGTCAGAAATGGGTCTCATCGGAAGCCAGGAGAAGACTCCACCTGGTTTTCATAGATCCGTTATCCCCCCAGTAACAAGCATCCCTGACTTCTTTCCCCCTTCATGCTGAGGAGAAACAAGTCGGCACTCTTCATGCATCCTTTAAAACGCATAGATTCAACAATTTTCGGTCAAGCATTACTTAAGCATCGGCATAATCTAAGTAAACAGTAGTTATGTTATTTAATCGATGTAGCCTATAAGTTGTGTTTGGGATAACATTTATTCTGATCGTTCGGAATATTACTGGTATGCCCGTTCATAGCGAGGAGAAATAGCGATGTCAGATAGGGAGCTTGAGGCCCTAAGGCAGAAGAAACTGATGGAGCTCAAGAGGCTCATTCAGAAGAGAGAGAAGGAGAAGACAGAGGAGAAGAGGGTAGATGCCCAGCAGATCCTGGATAGATTCCTCGTCGGACGGGCATGGGAGGTGCTGAACGCCGCGAGGGCCCAGTATCCGCAGGCGGCAAGGTACGTCGAGAACGCTCTTGTCAAGCTCATCACAGAGGGAAGGATCAGAAAAAGGATCTCCGGGGAGGAGCTCTACGGGCTCTTCCGCCGCCTGGGCGTGAGGGTTAGGCTTAAGACGCGGATCAAGATTCTGGAACATGGCAAGCTGAAGAGCTTAGAGGAGAAGATAAGGGAGCAGACCTCCTGGTGATCAGAAGCCGGGTAGGCTTAAAAGGGACCGCGACTATTCCTTTCATGTTTATATGCGTAACAATTATATTGAGCTACCCCGTGATTAGAGTTAGCATCTGCGGGAGGAAAGGTGGTTGAGGCTGGAACACCGCCATCACCAAGTATCTTAGCCCCCCAGGGCCCTTTGATGATGGATAAGAATTTATCCATATGCTCAACGCCTCCTCCCAGATCATGCTTCTTTAATGGTGAGATGAGATGACCAGCGGAGAGACTCAAGAAGAGTATAGGCCGAAGCTTAGGGGGAAGACTTGGGACCCGAAGATGGAGCCCATCCTATTCCAGAGGTGGCAGAAGGAGAGGATCTACGAGTTCGTGAAGAACTCTGAGAAGCCCATCTTCAGCATAGATACTCCCCCACCATACGTAAATACTCCAGTCCACATAGGACAGGCATACACCTACGTCTGGATGGACATCTTCGCCAGGTACAAGCGGATGACGGGCTATAATGTTCTGTTCCCGATGGGCCTGGATAAGAACGGCCTGCCCGTCGAGGTTCAGGCTGAGAAGACCTTCGGGATATCGATGCATGAGACCCCGAGAGAGGAGTTCATAGAGAAATGCAAGCATATACTGATCGAGAGCGGGGAGCAGTCCCTAGAGACCTTCAAGCGTTTAGGCCTGAGCTGCAACTCCTGGAGCCTCGAGCACCGGATAGGCGGAAGATACGAGACTGACGATCCTGAGTACCGTCGGCTGACACAGGAGACCTTCATATATTTCTGGAATCGGGGGCTGATATACGAGGATGAGAAGACGACGAATTACTGCCCGGTCTGCGGGACGACCATCTCAGACGCGGAGGTCGAGTACCAGGAGGAGGAGACGGATCTAAACTACATAAAATTCAGGGTGAAGGAGTCAGGTGAGGAGATAATCATAGCCACAACCAGGCCTGAGCTCCTATGCTCCTGCAGGATAGTGATCTTCAACCCTGAGGATGAGAGATACCGGCATCTAGAAGGGAAGCACGCGGTCGTCCCGATCTACGGCCATGAGGTCCCAATAGAGCCCCATCCATACGCGAAGCCGGAATTCGGCTCAGGGCTGGTCATGATATGCAGCTTCGGCGATTACAGCGACGTGAGGATTCTGAGGGAGCTGAATCTCACGCCGATCTACGCGATCGACGAGAAGGGAAGGATGAACGAGAACGCCGGGAAATACCGGGGCCTAACGGTGAAAGAGGCGAGGGAAAAGATCGTGCAGGACCTCAGGGATGAGGGGCTGATCGTCAAGACGGAGAGGATCAGGCAGAGGAGGCCTATCTGCTGGAGATCCAAGAACCCGATAGAGTTCGTTCCGATGAGGGAATACTACCTTAAACAGGTCGAGTTCAAGGATGAGATCCTCAGAATAGCCGATGAGATGAGGTTCTTCGCCCCAGAGAACAAGCAGATACTGATCGACTGGATAAACTCCGTCGGGATAGACTGGGTCATCTCTAGGCGGAGGTTCTACGGGACCGAGATCCCCCTCTGGTACTGCGAGGGATGCGGCTACATCTACGTCCCCAAGCCTGGGAGATACTATCAGCCATGGAAGGAGAAGGCCCCAATCGAGAAGTGTCCACGATGCGGGTCTACCCGTTTCCGTGGGGAGGAGAGAACATTCGACACATGGTTCGACTCAGCAACCTCAGAGGTCTACATCCTCGGATACCTATGGGACAAGGACTTCTTCGAGAAGAACTTCCCATGCAGCCTCCGGCCGCAGGGGAAGGAGATAGTCCGGAACTGGCTGTACTTCACGATGCTGAAGTCCTTCCTCCTATTCGGGAAGCCCCCCTTCAGGGACGTCTGGATCCACATGCACGTCGTAGATGAGGAGGGCAGGAAGATAAGCAAGAGCAGGCCGGAGACGTGGATCGACCCGCAGGAGGTGATAAGGAGGTTCGGGGCGGAGGCCTTCCGCATATGGACAGGCCTCGAGGGAAACATAACGAGGGGGGACATCAGATGCTCATCCGAGAGGATCGAGGGAACATCGAAGTTCCTCACGAAGCTCTGGAACATAGCGAGGTTCATATCCTCATTCCCGCAGGACTTCGGGGAGTACGAGCTAGCAGCGATGGATAGGATGATCCTCGCCAGGCTGAACGATCTGATAGAGGAGTGCAGGAGAGGATACGAGGAGATGAACGCCTTCGCCGCAGCCACAGCGATACGGACATTCACATGGAACATCTTCGCTGATCACTACATCGAGGCCGTCAAGTCTAGGGCCTACAACCGCAGCGGGCTCTTCAGCCGGAGGCTCCAGAGGGGCGCCTGGTACACGCTTCACAGCGTCCTCACGACCTTATTGAAGCTCTTAGCTCCCATCGCCCCATTCATAACCGAGGCCATATGGCTCGAGGTCTACTCAGACGAGAGCATACACACGCAGAGGTTCCCGGAGAGGAAACCGGAATGGGAGAGCGAGATGGCCAACCTGATCCAGAGGTTCATCGAATTCAATAACGCCATCTGGAGATACAAGAAGGCGAGGGGCATAGCGCTCAGTCAGAGGCTGCCAGCCCGACGCGTCTATGCACCCGCCGATCTAGAGCCGCTTAAGGACGACCTCAAGGCTATGCATAGAATAGATGACCTCAGATTCGGCGCTCCCAGGGAGGCTGAGGAAGCCATCCAGACAGCAAGCGACATCTTCATCATAAAATAGAGATCCCCAATGTTGCTGGCTAGTTCCCCATGAATAGGCTTAGGTCAGCCTGCCTTTTAGGCTCGCCCATCCGGATCTTCTCCTTCATGAGGATGCGCATCCCATACCTCGCCGCTACTGTGGGAACACCCGTCTTTTCTTCTATGAGCTTAGCCTCCCGGCTCGGGGACTTCATGATCATCATCATCCCGAAGTGGGTTATAACGAGCATCTCAGGCTTAACCTCATCGGCTACCCTCGCAGCATCATCAGTCGTCATGTGTCCCTTCCACGGCTGACCAGAGGGCCTCAAGACGGAGAGTATGAGAAGCCTCACGCCGCTGTAAAACTCGCTGAGCCCATCGAAGTATTCCGAGTCCGGGAGGTACCCAATCGCCCCTGAACTTGGAATCTCGAATCTGAATCCCACCGTATCCGGGTCCGCATGCACGGCCCTCCCAACCTCGACTGAGAGGTCGCCGACCTCAAATCTGGATCCTACCTCAGCCTCGATAACCCTCTCCGGCAGCTCCCTATGATAGTTCGAGATCGCCCTGTCACAGACCTCGTTTCCTTTCAGGACGCTTCTGGAGGCGGCGAGCAGCCCCCTCCTCGTTCTACCTCCCCGCGTCATCGCCTCTATCAGGATCCCAGCGTCGTTAGTGTGGTCCAGATGCGAGTGCGAGATGAGTATCGCGTTTATCTTCTGGGGATTCAGCCCGAGCTCCAGGGAGTATATCAGCGCGCCCGGGCCTGGATCGATATGCATGTTCACTTCCTCAGAGATGAGCCTTATCCCGCCAGTCTTCGCTCTCTGAGTTATCGTCGCGAACCGTCCGCCCCCAGTTCCCAAGAAGATTAACTCAACCACACGTTGCCCCTCTTCAGAACCGCCTTCTATCTTTAGAAAGATGCTGAGTATAAGTTAAATCTTTGGAACGTCGGGTCCGCTGGGGGGCTTGAGATAGGCTATTATACATCGACGCAGATCATTCTTTTGGTGCGGATGATTGAGGATCGTGCTGAGGATCGGCGGATCGGTGATAGCCTCCCCACCGGATCCTAAGATGCTCAACAGGTACGTCGAGGTCATCACCCAGATTCTCAGGGAGGGCCATGGGATGATCATAGTTGTAGGCGGGGGAAGACCAGCGAGGGAATTCATCCAGATAGCCAAGGATATGGGGATGGAGGAGCCCGAGCAGGATGAGGTGGCGATCTCAATCTCAAGGGTCTTCGCCCAGCTCATCTCAATGAAGATGGGAGGCCACGAATGGAAGGATGTCCCCACATCCCTCGAGGAGGCGAGGGATGCCCTAAGGAGGAGGGGAGTCGCTGTTATGGGGGGGCTTAGGCCTGGGATGACGACCGACGCGGTTGCCGCCCTAGCCGCCTCAGAGATCGATGCAGATCTGATAATAAAGGCTACTGACCAAGATGGGGTATACACGAAAGACCCCGAAAAGCACCCTGAGGCTGAGAAGATTGATGAGATGAGCTTTGAGGACCTCGCCGCGCTGCTGGAGAGGGAGAGACACACGGCCGGGATCCACCAGATAATCGACCCAGAGGCAGCCCGCATACTCAGGGAGAGAAGGATCAGAACCATAGTCGTTAACGGGTTCAACCCGGAGAATGTCCTAGCCGCGCTGAGGGGAGAAAAGGTCGGAACCCTTATCCATTAGTCCTCCCTCCGAATTCACCTCTTTTCCGGCGAGGCCCTCTGTTGGGAGTAAGTCCCCTAAGCCAAACGGAAAAAATTAATAGAAAGCGAAACCCAGCTTATTAGAACGATGAAGAGCGGGGGTAGCAGAGCCAGGTCAAACATTCCGATGGACGAGATGCGCGGAGCATCCCCGACCCGTAGGGATGCGCGTAAGACTCAAGATCCCGTCCCGAAGGGGTACGTGGGTTCAAATCCCACCCCCCGCACCAAACCGGAACCTACGGTTCCTAGGTTACCTCCCTTGTTTTCATTGAAAATCTGTTCTAGGGCTTTAACTGCTTGAATTA
>LUCF01000017.1:0-9704 GCA_001593845.1 Candidatus Bathyarchaeota archaeon B63
TCGGTGGCCTAGCCGGTTAGGGCATCGCCTTGGTAAGGCGGAGGTCGCGGGTTCAAATCCCGCCCGAGGCTCCAAAGGAGAACCTACGTTTCCTCAGTCACCTCTGTTCTGAACAGCCAAAATTACGGTTCGTTCATAAATTCGGCTGATATTTAGGCGCCTATTTCGTCTGGATGTGAGGCCGGTTTTTAATTAGGCCTTGAAGATGAGATGGGGTGTGAAGTAGTATCTCCCTCTGTGAGAGGGGGGCTCTGCCTTTAAAACGTCTAACTCTCCCCCCTTGAGGTAGCCCTCATTTATGTGGGTGGCTACGACCTCACCTATGAACAGCGTGTGGTCACCGCACTTGTACTCAGCCGCCACCCTGCATTCCATATGTGAGATGCATTCTTTTATGAGGGGAGGCTTAACCTTGCTCGCTGCTATCGGGGTTAATCCGGCCTCCTCAAACTTTTCATGCTCCCTTCCAGAGATCGTCCCGCATAATATTACCTGTTTCACGAGGCCCTTAGGGGGCACATTCACCACGAACTCCCCTGTCTCCTCGATGAGTCTATGCGAGTACCTTCTCGGAGAGACGCCTATCGCGATGAGCGGAGGCTTAGCGGAGATCGGCATGTTCATGCCGATGGTTATTATGTTGGGTTTCCCATCCTGTGTGATGCATGTTACTAGGACTATGCTCGAGGGGGGACAAATCCTCCAAAATGGAGTTAAGGAGACATCAATTTTCCTCATGATCTACAGCCCCAATTTACATATCAGGGTTCTTATGGTACATAATTATAGCCCTTCAGGTCTTGGGCCTCAGAGTCAGCTGCGGCTTCTATCGGGATATACGCATACATGCGGAATTGGATGGGAATACGGCTCTCCAGAGGGCGGGGATGAGTGCCGCCAAAATTTACGTCAAGGCCCTACAAAGCCGCAGCTCGGGCATTTGTACTGGCGGCCGAACTGCCTGCATCTCTGGCATCGCCATATAATTATCTCCCCGCAGCTTGGGCATGGGAACTTCGTTGCATCGGTGCCTGGTGGGATTATCCTATTACAGGAGGTGCATGTAGGCATGTTTATTCTCCTAGTCTCGCTCACTCCGCTCACCCAGTTGACCTTCTTAATAAAGAGGCCTGATATATATGCTTAGCCCACCCGCGTAGATCCATATAGGGCAGGTCAGAATTGTCTCGAAGGTTCTGGACGCATCGGTCTGCCCATCGGTCCAAGCATATTCATGGGCGGAGCGTCTTAAGGAATGAGTTGATCAGTTTAACGACGCTCCATCTGCGAATGAGACCTGTGATTACGCTGCTTTGGAAGTCCATGTCGCCCTCCTCTGAGGCTAATGCTGGGATGTTCTCCTTGATGAGGAGCTCGAATAACTTGTCGATCGCCCGGTCTGGGAGGGAATTGATGATCCTCCTGGCCCAGAGCATGTATCTGAATTCTCTGCCGAGCTCCCGCCTCCAAATCCTCTCATAAGAGCTTAGGTTTTTCCTCCCGAGATCGCCCTGCTTGACGGCTTCTGATGCGACCTTCCCAGCGATCGCCGCGCATATCCCGCCTAGAATCACCCCCCCTCCGGTTGTGGGTTTGACATGGCCAGCCGCGTCGCCCACCACGAGAAGCCGATGGCTATATGTCCTCTTTATTGGGCCGGAGACGATGATTCTCCCTGAACGGGCCTCAAGCATCTTATACCCGCATCCCCCGAATCGCTTCTTCAGGAACCTTTCAATGAGCCGCCTCGGGTCAGCCCCTGAACAGCCAAGTCCAACCCTAGCCTCACCGTCGCCCAGGGGGATCACCCAGGCGAAGAAGCCTGGAGCGACGCTTCGTCCAAGGTGAACCTCAACGTAGTCCTGATCAACATCCACACCGGCCAATTCGAGTTGCAGCCCGGATAGGAGCCCATCGGCCCCCAGGGGCTCCAGACCAGCAGCCCTCACGATCCTGGATGATGAGCCCTCAGCATCGATCAGTATCTCCGCCTCGAAAGTATGCTCTCCGGATCCAACTTTGACTACGTCACCCCTAAAATCTACATCTCGGGCCTTGCATCCAAGCCTTATCTCGGCCCCGGACTCCAAGGCTTGGTGTGCGAGGAACCTGTCGAGGAGCACGCGGTCAACCACGCATGCCACAGGTTCTTCCCTCTCAACCCTAAAGGAGAGCCCGGAGGGAGAGTGGAAGATCGCCCCTCGAACCATGTTCTGCACGAAGCAGCCGTCCAGCGTAATCCCAAGCCTCCTCAATCCATTTAAGCTCAGCAGGCCGGCGCAATGGCATGGGAGGCCTATCTCACGGTGCTCCTCAAGCACCAAGACGTCTACTCTCCTCTTTGATGCTTCCCTCGCGGCGATGAGCCCGGCTGGGCCGGCTCCGACGACCAGGATCTCCGTCCTACTTCTGCTCATCAGGCAGCTGCTCCCATCAGCATCTTAATCTTCGACGGGAGAAATTTTAAAACTTCTGTGCCTCTGAATTTCATGCGGATGCCTGGGGATAGCCATTCTGGCGGGCGTGAATTTTTGTGAAAACACAAATTTAAAATACCCGCAGCCCCTCTTTACTGCAACGCCTTGGAGGAGATGAGATGGCTAAGGTTCTGATATCCTTGAAGATATTCCCTTCGGGCATCGATGTTGACTTAGACCGCCTGAAAAAGGAGATTGAGGAAGGCCTCCCGAGCTTCGCATCCATCTACAAGTTTGAGGAGGAGCCCATAGCCTTCGGGCTGGTTGCCATAATAGCGCATATACTCCTTCCGGAAGACAGGGCTGGGGGGACAGATGAGGTTGAAGAGGCGCTTAAGAGGATTGATGGGATAAGCAACCTGCAGGCCTTGACGATCCGAAGGGTGTGATTGTTCACTATGTTTATATAGTTTTTCCGTTTCTCATGGTATAGAGTGAAGGGCGTTTAATGACGGTGAGCTGATTGAGCGAGGTCCAGCTTAGGGTAGGTGATGCGAAGCAGAGGGACGTGGCGAGGGGAATCGCGAGGATCGATCAGCGGACAATGGAGAAGCTCAGAGTCTCAGCAGGCGACGTCATCGAGATCGTCGGGAAGAGGAAGACCTCCGCAATAGCCTGGCCTGCTTACTCAGAGGATCAGGGCAGAGGCATCATCAGGATCGATGGGTTCACAAGAAAGAACGCCGGGGTCTCGATAAATGAGTATGTCATCGTCCGACGGGCGGAGGTTAAGGACGCAACGAGCATCGTGCTGGCCCCAATCGACATGCGCCTAAACGTGGATGAGGACTTCACAAACTTCGTTAAGAACAGGCTTATGGAGAGGACATTCGTGGAGGGGGACACAACCCTGGTGATGATGCTTGGGCATCCCGTTCAGTTCACCGTCATGAAGACCAGGCCTCGTGGGGTTGTCAGGCTGACATATGACACGAAGCTCCAGATACTCGCTGAGCCTGCTCCTGAGGCCAAGGGGGTTCCAAGGACGACGTATGAGGACATCGGAGGCCTCAAGGAGGAGATTCAGAGGCTCAGGGAGATGGTTGAGCTGCCCATGAGGCACCCCGAGATATTTCAGAGGCTCGGGATAGACCCGCCTAAGGGGGTTCTTCTCCACGGCCCTCCGGGCTGCGGTAAGACCCTACTGGCAAGGGCCGTTGCGAATGAGTCTGACGCTAACTTCTTCTCGATAAATGGGCCTGAGATAATGAGCAAATTCTATGGGGAGTCTGAGGCTAGGCTTAGGGAGATATTCCAGCAGGCTGAGAAGAACGCCCCCGCCATAATATTCATCGATGAGCTGGACGCCATCGCGCCGAAACGCGAGGAGGTCACGGGAGAGGTTGAGAGGAGAGTGGTCGCCCAGCTCCTAGCCCTCCTAGACGGGCTTACCGGGAGGGGAAATGTTATAGTCATAGGCGCGACGAATAGGCCTAACGCCCTCGACCCAGCCCTCCGAAGGCCGGGGAGATTCGATAGGGAGATAGAGATCGGCATCCCGGATAAGCAGGGGAGATACGAGATCCTCCAGATTCACACCCGGGGGATGCCGCTCGCCGAGGAGGTCGACCTGAAGAGGCTTGCTGATATGACTCACGGCTACACCGGCGCGGATCTCGCCGCCCTATGCCGAGAGACCGCGATGAAGGCGCTTCGCCGCTACTTGCCAGAGATAGATCTGGAGCAGGAGAGAATCCCGCCAAGCGTCCTGGAGAAGATGGAAGTGAAGATGGAGGACTTCATAAATGCCTACAGGGAGATCACGCCGACAGCGATGAGGGAGGTCGCCATAGAGGTTCCGACCGTCCACTGGGATGACATAGGCGACCTCGAGGAGGCGAAGCAGGAGCTCATAGAGTCGGTTGAGTGGCCATTGAAGAACCCAGATGTCTTCAAGAGGATGGGCATCAAGCCTCCCAGGGGAATCCTTCTCTTCGGCCCTCCGGGCTGCGGTAAGACCCTACTGGCGAGGGCTGTGGCCACTGAGAGCGAGGCTAACTTCATATCGATTAAGGGGCCTGAGGTCTTCTCCAAGTGGGTGGGGGAGTCGGAGAAGGCGATCCGCGAGGTCTTCAGGAAGGCCAGGATGTCAGCTCCGGCGATAATCTTCTTCGATGAGATCGACGCCCTCGTCCCGAGGAGGGGAGCCGGCTACGCCGACAGCGGGGTGACCGAGAGGGTTATCAGTCAGCTCCTAACAGAGATCGACGGCATAGAGTCCCTCCAAGAAGTGGTGGTCCTAGCCGCCACCAACAGGCCGGACATTCTGGACCCGGCGGTCATGAGGCCGGGTAGGCTCGACCGGATGATATATGTTCCGGAGCCGAATGAGGATGGCAGGCTTCAGATCTTCAAGATCCACACGAAGAGCATGCCGCTCGCTGAGGATGTGGACCTAAAGAAGTTAGCCAGCCTGACGAAGGGATACTCCGGGGCGGATATCGAGTCTATCTGCAGGGAGGCAGCCCTAATCGCCCTGCGTAGGGACATAAACTCGAAGGAGGTAACCTTCGCAGACTTCGAAGGGGCGCTCAAGAAGATAGGGCCGAGCATAACGCCTGACATGGACAAGTGGTACCGCAACTTCATGAGGCAGGCTAGGAAGGCGCAGAAGCCCACTCCTCTAGTGGCTTAGATGAGAATAGGATCCGTCAGAGACATGAGCACATGGAAGATCCACCCGGTCTACTTGACCATCATAGAGATACTTAAGGAGAAGGGATCGACGACCGATAAGGAACTCCTAGAGATGCTTAAGGCCTTTTATAAGGAGATTGGACAGGACGACCTGAACAGGAACCTTATGGCGATGGAGATAGCCGGGCTGATCTACGTCTCATCCCTGAGCAGGGGTAGGAAGCTCATCCAGCTCAGAGGGAAATAAGCCCAGATCAGATCTCCCTTAGGAACACCTCCACCTTCACTTTATTCCCATCCTTAAGCTTCAGGGCGCCCCGTAGGTAGTGGGGAGAGATTATCTCGATGACTGAGCTATTATAATGGGTCCTCAATGCCAGGACAACCTCGCCGTCCTCTCTTCCATTTATCCGCGCTGGGAAGCACTTGACAGGCCCGTAGGTTCTGTTCTCATCCCTGAACCCTTCGATATCTACTCCTGGCCTAGCGTCGAGCTCCCTCCGCATCTGGATATCGTACTCCGAGACCAGCTTTAAGTTGAGGGTTCCAGGGTAGGGGTCGAACCCGAGCTTCTCTATGAACTGCTCCCTGTAACGTTTACGTGTGATGTAGTAGGCGCCTTCCCCAAGCCCGCTGAAGACGACCCCCTCTATCATGATCGAGATGGGCCTCTTCTCCTCGAATAAGGCGTCAAGAGCGGAGTGAACTGCCCTAAGCTGAGCCTCCCCGGCCTCCGTTAATCTTATGAGGCTGCCTTCACGTGCGGCCGTCCGCCTTATCCATCCCTTCCTCTCCAGCTCTATGAGTTGCCTCGAGACCGTCTGCTGCGAGAGGTTCAGTTTCTCAGCTATGAAGCCCGTTGAGAGCTTAACCGTCCGGTCCCGGGCGCCCAGCTCAGCCAGCTTATAGAGGATGAAGAAGTAGCTCCGCAGGTCCTTCGTTATCTCTAGACTCCTCAACTACGAGACACCATTATGAAAGAATAGCGTCCAGATTAATAGTATTTAGGTTAAAGTGGCCTTCATGCCGCTTTCAGCCCTCCCCGGATGGCTCTGTGAACCGTAATACCCATATACTCCACGGCCCTATCTGATGAGTGGAGCCTTAGATGGTCGGGAAAGTCAGGCTAAGCAAGATCGATGTTGAGTTACAGAACGCTCAGATGATAATGGGGCTGGACGGGTGGGTTAACGCTGGGAAGGTCTCAACGTTCTCAGTCAAGTACCTCATAGGTAAGCTGAATGCGATTAGGCTCGGCGAGATCCCTCAGGGAAGCTTTCACGATTACGCGGTTCAGAGGCCATTCGTCTCGATAAGGGAAGGCCTGATGCGTTCATATGTCCCCCCGAGGAGCATAATCTATTACTGGAGGGGAGAATCGGGGCCGGATCTGATCTTCATTTTGGGGGTTGAGCCCTTCATGGATTGGCCTGGATACGCTGAGGCCGTGCTTGAGGTGGCTGAGGTCATGAAGGTCCACCGTATCTATACGTTAGGCGGATACCTCGCTGATGTCTCCTCTGAGGATGAGGTCCTGATAAGCTCCTCCACGAATAACCCGGAGCTGATTGATGATCTTAAGAAGATCAATGTGGTCCTAACAAATTATTCTGGGCCCACAAGCATATACAGCGAGATAATGTGGAGGTCTAAGGCTAAGAAGGTCGATGTGATCAGCCTCTGGAGCGCGGTTCCGATGCATGTGGATGGTATATACCCCAAAGCCGCATATCAGATGCTGAAGAAGATCACCTCGCTCCTCGGCTTAAAGCTAGACCTCACAGACCTGAAGAAGAAGGCAGAATCTTTCAGGGGGGAATTCGGGAGGAGGATCATAACCCAGACGGAGATGCGTAGGCTCATCGAGAACATGAGGGGAAGACGGGAGAAGAGGCCGACCTATATACTTTGAGAGTTGATGGAAAGGGGCTGATGGCGCTGCTGGACGCTGAGGGAGCGCCGTAAACGCGTAGGTGCTTGGATGAGAAGATCTAAAGTCCCGGTTGCCTCTTGTGTTCTCATGCTTACGTGCAGGCGGTTAAGACCATAAATGTTTATATTACCCCCATTCCATCTTGAAAAGTACAAAAGTATAAACATGAGGATAAAAAGGAGACTGAAGACCGGTGGGCCACAGGAAGAAGCATGCTCCTAAGAGGGGATCGCTCGCCTACTTGCCTAGGGGACGGGCTGCCCGCCCCATTGGGAGGATAAGGTGTTGGCCCGAGGTTGAGGAGGGCCCCATACTTCTGGGGTTCGCGGGATACAAGGCCGGCATGACCCACGTCATAATGGTTGAGGATAAGCCTCGGTCCCCCAACTACGGGAAGGAGGTCGCGTATCCAGTCACTGTTATAGATGTCCCCCCGATGACTATATGCGCCGTTAGGGCCTACACGAAGGACGAGTATGGGCTTAAGACATTGACGGAGGCCTGGGCGAGCTCGCTCCCAAAGGACTTCGAGAGGCTGAAGGGGGTTCCGAAGAACCATGAGACTGAGGAGGCCCTCAAGAAGATAGAGGAGAACATCGGAAGGATAGCCGAGTTCAGGGTGATAGCCGCCACCCAGCCTCGGCTCGCTGGGGTTCCGAAGAAGAAGCCTGACCTGATGGAGATCAAGGTCGGCGGGGGAAGCATAGAAGAGCAATTCGAGTATGTGAAGAGCATCCTCGGAAAAACGGTTCGGGTCGACGAGGTCTTTAAGGAAGGCCAATTCGTAGATGTAATCTCTGTCTCCAAGGGTAAGGGCTGGCAGGGCGTCGTTAAGAGGTGGGGGGTCAAGATCCTAAGCCACAAATCGAACAAGACGAAGAGGGGAGTCGCTACTCTCGGCCCTTGGGGGCCGGCGAGGGTGCTCTACACGGTCCCGAGGCCTGGGCAGATGGGATACCACCAGAGGACGGAGTTCAACAAGCGCATCCTCAAGATAGGCAAGGACGGTTCAGAGGTGACGCCTAAGGGAGGGTTCCTCCGATACGGCCCAGCTAGGAGCATGTACATCATGCTGAAGGGAAGCGTTCCAGGACCAGCTAAGCGCCTAGTGAGGTTCAGGTATCCGGTTCGACCGCCTAAGGTGATCAGCGAGGCCCCGCCTCAGATAACATATGTCTCCTTGGAGTCTCCTCAGGGCGCTTGATGGGGGATGGAAGCGGATGGGCAGGGTCTTCGCCTCGGTCTTTGATTTGGATGGTAAGAGGGTCGGGAGGGTTAAGATTCCAAGCGTATTCAGCACCGCCCTTAGGCCTGACGTCATAAAGAAGGCGGTGGTTGCCATCCAGACTCACCGCATACAGCCTCAGGGAAGAGACGTTATGGCTGGGAAGAGGACGACTGCAAGGTCATGGGGTGTAGGCCACGGCATCGCGAGGATCCCCCGGCTGAGAGACTCGAGGAGGGCGGCCTTGGCCCCCGGAACCGTCGGGGGTAGGAGGGCTCATCCGCCAGTGGTTGAGAAGAGGATAGAGAAGAGGATACCGAAGAAGGAGAGGCGGCTAGCCCTCTTCTCAGCGATCGCTGCTACTGGGATAAGGGAGGTTGTGGCTCAGAGGGGACACGTCGTCGAAGGCGTTCCGGATCTCCCCCTAGTCGTGACGGATGATATACAGGGCCTCAAGAGAACTCGGGAGGTGAGGGATGCCTTCATGAAGTTGGGGGTCTGGCCGGACATCTGCAGGGTGAAGGAGAGCATAAAGATCAGGGCTGGGAAGGGGAAGATGCGTGGCAGGAGGAGGAAGATGGCCGTTGGGCCGCTGATAGTCATCTCCGAGAATGGGGGGATCTTGGAGGCCGCTAGGAACCTGCCGGGCGTCGATGTCGCTTACGTCAGGGACCTCAACCCGGAGATCCTTGCGCCTGGAACCCACCCGGGCAGGCTCACCGTATGGACGAGGTCCAGCATAGAGGAGCTGAAGGGATGGGACGGAGGGAAATGACCGGTGGACCCGCATGAGGTCATCATTTATCCCCTTATGACCGAGGCTACAAGCCGCCTCCTGGAGAAGGAGAACAAGCTAGTCTTCATAACACATATAAAGGCGACGAAGAAGGACATCAAGAGGGCGGTTGAGGAGCTCTACGGCGTCAAGGTGCGCAAGGTAAACACGATGATAACGAGCAGGGGGAAGAAGAAGGCCTTCGTCAAGCTGGAGCCTGAGTACAGCGCAACGGACGTCGCGATCAGGCTTGGCATACTGTAAAGCTGGAGGTTAAGAAGTTGGGAAAGAGAATACGCGTTCAGAGGAGGGGAGGGGGCGCGCCGACCTGGCGGGCTTCCACCCATAAGAGGGTTGCGCCTTCGAAGTACCCGTATGCCGGTAAGGAACTATGGACAGGCGTGATCTCAGCCCGCGTCAAGCATATTCTGCATGATCCCGGGAGGGGTGCGCCCCTAGCATGCATAGAGCTGGAGAACGGTGAGACATTCTACTCCGTCGTTCCAGAGGGGATCCATGAGGGTCAGACCCTGGAGATTGGGGGGCGAGCGGATGTTAAGGTTGGAAACGTCCTGCCTATAGGGGAGATACCGGAGGGGACGATGATCTGCAATATCGAATTGACCCCAGGCGACGGAGGGAAGCTCGTCCGCTCCA
>LUCF01000017.1:9741-15602 GCA_001593845.1 Candidatus Bathyarchaeota archaeon B63
CGCTTATTAAGTTACCATCAGGGAAGACCCGCTACGTGAATGACCTCTGCCTCGCAACCGTCGGGGTGGTCTCGGCTGCAGGTAGAACTGAGAAGCCCTTCCTGAAGGCTGGGGCGAAGTTCCATTGGATGAGGGCTAAGGGCCACAAGTATCCGAGGACACGTGGGAGGGCCATGATAGCGGCTGTGCATCCCTTCGGAAGCGGCAGGAGGGGCGGGAGGAAGGTTACAACGGTCTCCCGTAATGCGCCGCCCGGCAGGAAGGTTGGGCTTATCGCGGCTAAGAGGACCGGCAAGAAGAAGTAGGCGGCCTCCTGAGTAAGATTTAAAAGAGACCGATCTCCTCAGATGCTGATGGTGATCGGATGCCCAGGGAATTCATGTATCGGGGATACACGGTTGAGGAGCTCAGAAACGTATCGATGGATGAGTTCATAGAGCTACTCCCGTCCCGTCAACGGAGAAGCTTGCTTAGGGGACTGACTCCCGAGCAGAGGAAGCTTCTGGAGAGGATAAGGATGGCCAAGGACTCGATGAAGAGCGGCGGACAGCCGAAGCCGATAAAGACCCATGCGAGGGACATGATCATACTCCCGGAGATGATAGGCATGACGATCCACGTGCATAACGGAAAGGAGTTCGTCCCCGTAAATATAAGGCCCGAGATGATCGGCCGCTACCTGGGCGAGTTCGCCATAACGAATAAGCCGGTGAAGCACGGCACCCCCGGGATAGGGGCAAGCAGAAGCAGCATGTACGTCCCGCTCAAGTAGATCCAAGCCAGCCTCACGTAATCCACCTTCTCAAACGTAAAAAATAAGCATCACATGCGCTCCGGGGCCTCTATGCCCAGCAATTTGAGGGCGTTCCTTATCGTTATCCGCACTGCGTCAACCATCATTATCCGTGCGTCCCTCAGCCCCTGAGGCTCAGCCCTCATAACCGGTAGGGAAGCGTAGAAATTATTGAATTTGTCAGCTAGGGAATTGAGGTAATCGGCGATCAGATGGGGCTTCAGGCTCTCAGCGGCCTCTACGAAGATCTCTGGGAAGCGGGAGACGGAGATGATTATCTCCCTCTCGATACTCTCCTTCAGCAGCTTGAAGTCGGCTGATTCAGCCCCGCCCGTCCTCCTCAGTATGCTGCAGGCCCGAGCATGCGAGTATTGAATGTACGGCGCGCTGTTCCTCTCGAAGTTCAAGACCCTGTCCCACGTGAAGACCACGGGCTTGAGGGGATCAGTCTCGACGAGGGCGTACTTCACAGCCCCAACCCCAACGGTCTCCGAGATCCTCCTCTTCTCCTCCTCGCTGAGGTGTGGGGAGCGCTTAGAGACCTCATCGTATGCCCTCGCGACCGCCTCCTCTATCAGCTCATCGAATGTCACGTATCTCCCCCTCCTACCAGAGATCCTCCGGCCCGGCAGGCGGACGAGGTTATAGGCGAAATGCACCAGCCTCCTCGCCTCATCCACATATCCCAAAGCGCATAGAGCCAGCCTCAGCTGGAGCTGTGAGAGCTTCTGCTCCATGCCTATCACGTTGATGACCCTGTCCGCCCTCCTGAACTTCCAGATGCTGTAGGCTATGTCCCGGGTTGTGTATAGGGAGGTGCCGTCCGCCCTAACCAACGTGAGCGAGGGGATCACCTGGTCCTCCCTGACCCCGAATTCCCCCTTCAGCCCAAATCTCTCAGCCACAGCCTCAGCGTCCAGCTCGAGGACCCCGGCCTCCCTGAAGACGAACGGTGTCCTCCGAAGGGCCTCTAGGCACCTGCTGACATCCCCGTTCCATACGAAGGTGCTCTCCCAATCCCATGAGTCTATCGAGATTCCGCATCTGGCGAGCGTCTGCTTGAACCCCTCTATGCATATCTGAGATATCTCCCTGATCAGTTCTCTGGTCTCCTTCCTTCCCCTCTCGTATTCCCTGAGCATGCGGTTAACCTCGAGTTCAGGCGCCTCCTCCCTGCTGAACTCATCCAGAAGCCTGTCGAAGAGGCTTGGGAACTTCTCCTTCAGCTCAGCCGCCACGGCGACCCAGTCATCAAGTTCCCTCTGAAGCCTCTGGAGCTCCCCCGCCTCACGGGCGTAAATGCGGGCCTCATCTATCTCCCTCTTGAGCCTGTGAATCTCGAGCATGCAGCTCATTATCGAGTATATCGCGCCTATGTAATGGTCAGGCTTCCCCTCGGGCTTCGGCCTACCGAGTAGCTTGTACCCATAAGCGGCTATGGCTGATTGGCGGCCGACATCATCTATGTAGTAGTGCCTAGAGACTCTGTGGCCCCGCGCCTCCAGTATCCGCGCAAGGGAGTCTCCGAGAACCGAGTTCCGGGCGTGGCCTATGTGGATCGGGTGGATGGGGTTGGCGCTTGTATGCTCGACTATCACCCTTTCATGCCTCCTAGACTTCACGTATCCATACTCAGAATCGAGGGCAACGGCGCTCCTGAAGGTCAGGGATGCGAGCTCAGGTAGGTCAGCATAGAGATTCACGTATCCAGGCCTCTCAGCCTTGACGGACTCAATAAGTGGGAAGAGCCGCGTCTTCTCCTCCGCCTTCTTCTCTATCTGCTTGGCGATCTCAAGGGGGCTCACATGGATCTTCTTCGCCAATTCGAAGCAGATGGAGGAGCTCAGCTCCCCGAACTGTGGGATGGGCGGGATGTCCAGCGTTAAGGATGGAGGGGCAACCTCTGGGAGGACATCCCCCAGCGCATCGGAGAGAAGCCTGCTGCATTGAGATCTGAACTCGCCGAATGGATTCGCTGATGTCTCCGCCAAGTCGACCACGCATCTCCGAAAAGCTATTTCCCTACTGATTTATAAGTTACGCTTGGCATAGCTTCGAGGCGGATGAAAAGCTATTTCTGTCCCTAGGAGTAATTCACTGAGAAAGGGTGGCCGTCTTGGCGTTTCCGAGGTTTGAGCTCCCCAGGATGGTTGAGGTTCAACAGGAGATCCCGGCCCCGAGATTGGATGACTTCGTTCAGGAGATAAGAAAAGAGCTGAAGAGGATAAGGATCTCGGAGAGGATAAGGCCGGGAGACGAGATAGCCGTCACGGCGGGCAGCAGGGGGATAGCCCATTACCCGGAGATCCTCTCAACGGTGGTCGAGGAGATAAAGAAGGTTGGGGGCAGGCCGTTCCTCATCCCGGCGATGGGGAGCCATGGAGGCGCAACCCCGGAGGGGCAGCTGGCGATACTTAGGGAGCTCGGCGTCACCCCTGAGTCTGTAGGCGCCCCCATCCGGGCTACGATGGAGGTTGACGAGATTGGGAGGATAGAGAACGGCGTCCCCGTATACGTGGACAGGAACGCCCTCGAGGCGGATGGGATAGTAGTAGTCAACAGGGTTAAGCCGCACACTGACTTCAAGGGGGAGATCGAGAGCGGGCTGATGAAGATGATGGCGATAGGCTTGGGCAAGCAGAAGGGCGCGGAGATGATCCACAGCTACAGATCTGAGGGCTACCACAGACTGCTACCGGAGGCTGCGAGGCTGATGCTTAGGAGGCTCCCGATAGTCTTCGGCCTCGCCGTCGTCGAGAACGCGTATCATGAGATAGCGATCGTGAGGGCGATCGAGCCTGAGAACATCGAGCGGGAGGAGAGGGAGCTCCTGAAGAAGGCGAAGTCGCTGCTGGCGAGGATACCGTTCAAGGAGATAGATGTCCTCATAATCGACGAGATCGGGAAGGAGATAAGCGGCACGGGGATGGATACGAACGTCGTTGGGAGGTTCTGGCTTCCAGGCGAGAGCGACCCCCTAGCCGCGGAGATAAAGAGGATCGTCGTATTGGACCTCACCGAGGGGACCCATGGAAACGCGATTGGGATAGGGCTTGCGGACGTGACGACTCAGAGGCTCGTAGAGAAGATCGATTACCGGAGCACATTCGTAAATGCGTTGACGGCCGGCCACATAGAGGGCGCGAAGACCCCCATCTTCCTCCCAAACGATAGGGAGGCGATCCTCACGGCTCTACGCACATGCGGCCCGATAGACCCTAAGGAGGCGAGGGTCGTCAGGATAAGGAACACCCTGGACCTCGAGAGGTTCTGGATCTCTGAGGGCCTTCTGAAGCTCGTAGAGTCAGACCCGAACCTCAAGAAGAAGATAAAGGTCCTCGGGAAGCCCAGGGAGATGCAGTTCGACGTACTGGGGAACCTAGCCCGGTAGGCCCGGCTCCCTAAGCCTCATGCTCCATCAGCAAGTCCACAAGCTTCTTAGGGTCTACCTCCGCCCTCGCCCTCCATCCCAAGTAGAACTGCTCATTCTCATCCTCGATGAGGTAGCCCAGCCTCAGGTACCGGTTCAGGTTCATCTCCACCCTCCATCCGGGGAGCTTCTCCCTAAGGAGCCCCTCAAGATCCTTCCGGGGGGCCTTTCCCCCCTTCGATATTATGTAGGCGAGTGAGACGGCGAGGCCTGCGAGGTCGTCTATCCGCCACCCAACGAGCTTCATGTCCCCCGCTCTGAGCTCATCCCTCAGCGTGACGTAGAACCTCGCCTTGTCGAGCTGGTTGATCGTTGGGTTCTCAGGGGGAGACCCATCCCCCTCGAATACCGTCTTAACGGTTAAGCCTAGGCTCCCGAGGTACTCATCTAGGAGCTGGAGGACTTTCGGGTAGTCTGAGCCGAGCCTCCTCCTCAGCTCCCAGCCCTTCACCCCGGGCTCCCTATGCCTCCTGTAGAATATCAGCTGGGCCGCCCTCTTCAGCATGACGGCGTACCGCCTCTTCCGGCCTACCCTCCTCTTCGCTCCCTCCACTCCCTCCACCTCTCATAGCTGACCGGTATGGGGAACGAGTATGGCTGAGCCTCAGCCTTTGATGTGGGGGACTCATTCGGCCTCAGGAATATCCTCTCCTCCAGCGGATGAATCTCAAGCGCGGCGTAGCCGTAGGTTATCAGGAAGCTCGTAAGGTAAGCCCTCCTAACGGTCTCCCCGTAGCTCTCAGCCCCGATGAAGTCCCAGTAATCCACCCTCCCATCCCCATCCGCAGCCTCCTTGAGTTCCCCCCAGAGCCTCTCAATCTCTGAGAGGAAGGCCTCATCTCGGAGCAGGCCCTGCCGTAGTAGGTCCTCGCGGCTGAGGACCCCGGCCTCCCTACTGAGGAGGGCCTCCTCCCTCCACCTCTCGCTGAGGGGCGCGAGTGAGCTCCAGTACCTCATCGCGTTTCTGAGGCTGCCGATCGTTATCTGCTCCAGCTCGATTATCGGGCGCCACGCCTTGAGGAAGATCTCCGCCAGCTCCCTTATGGGTAGGCTTCTGAGCTTCTCCTCGATCAGGAATGGGTCCCTATAGAGCGATGAGGCTCTCCTCTTCACCCATTCGCTCTGCATCTTGATTATCGAGGCTACGCGGTTAAGCGCCTCGGCGTCTAGGGAGAGCTCATCGGGATTCTTTAGTCTCGGGAAGCACTCCCTTATGACCGTTATGAGGTCCTCAACATCGACTAGGAATGGGTTCAGCCCCTTATTCTCCACGGATCGGAGGAACTCTATTATCCGTGTGAGCTCCTGCCTCGCGAGC
Source organism: Candidatus Bathyarchaeota archaeon B63 (assembly GCA_001593845.1). GTDB lineage: Archaea > Thermoproteota > Bathyarchaeia > Bathyarchaeales > DTEX01 > B63. The sequence goes on from LUCF01000017.1 coordinate 15,283, forward strand.
CTCCTCCGATGAGCCTTGCCGCTCATCACTCAACCTCCATGATCACCGATGTACCCTCGATGTTCTGGACTGTTATCATGTGGACCTCCTTCCCCTCGAAGTATGTCTGATTCGGCGTTATCGCCAGGTACTGAGCGGCCCCCTCAACGGCTGAGATTAGGAGGTTCGCTATGACCTCGCGGTTCCTGGGGTCCATGTGGACATCGTACTCGTCGATCGCCCTGAATGGGGATCTGACGTGCTGCTGAAGGGCTAGGAGGAAGGCCATGACCGCCGTGCTTCTCCCCCCGCCGCTCTGCGAGTATATATTCAATGGGATA
>LUCF01000018.1 GCA_001593845.1 Candidatus Bathyarchaeota archaeon B63
GTCGAGAAGTATGATGCTCTCCTAGACAGGAAGGTCAAGGTGACGAAGATAATCGCGAAGGATCCGCTCTCGATCGGGGGGCGGCCTAGGGGGTGCATAAGGGACATAAACCCGGGGGAGGACCCGAAGATCTTCGGCGATGATGCTGAGCCGAAGGTCTGGGAGGCCGCGATCAAGTATTACCAGTGCTACATATTTGACAGGGGCCTTCTCCCCGGCATGCTCTACGAGGTCAGGGATGGAGACCTCATCCAAGCGAGAGACGAAGAGGCAGAGGAGAACATAAAGAGGATCCTCCAGACGGCCTTCAAGGATGAGCCTGAGGATCTCCTGCCCTTCCTAGAGTCCTGGGTGAGGCTCCTCGAGTATCCTGCCCCCGAGATGAGGCGGGTCGCGCTTGACATAGAGGTTTACTCCCCAGTTGCAACCCGGGTTCCAAGCGCGGAGGAGGCGAATTACCCGGTTATCTGCGCCTCCCTCGTCGACTCAGAGGGCAAGAGGAGGGTTCTCCTCCTCAGGAGGAAGGATGAAGACGAGGATCTGAAGCTCCCAGAGGATGTGGGGGTCGAGTTCTACAGCTCGGAGAGGGATCTTATCTCCGCGGTCTTCGAGGCCTTGGAGGAGTATCCCTTCGTCATAACCTTCAATGGGGACGATTTTGACCTCCGATACCTATACCACAGGGCGCAGAAGATGGGGTTCAGAAGGGAGGAGATCCCCATCGAGCCTGGGCGGAGGGTCTACCTGCTCAGGAACGGGATCCACATAGACCTCTACAAGTTCTTCTTCAACAGGTCCATACAGATCTACGCCTTCTCGCAGAAGTACAGGAACGTCACGCTTGATGAGGTGGCCACCGCCCTCCTCGGAAAGCCTAAGCTGGAGATATCGAAGCCCATCTCTGAGCTCACATACTCGGAGCTGGCCAGGTACTGCCTGAACGACGCTGAGATAACGCTTGGGCTGACCTCATATGACGATGACCTGGTCATGAAGCTCCTCTTGGTCCTCACACGGATAAGCAAGATGCCGATGGAGGATGTGAGCCGGCAGGGCGTCTCAAGGTGGATCAGGAGCTTCCTTCAGTATGAGCATCGGAAGAGGAACATGATAATCCCGAACCAGGAGGACATAATCGCGGTTAAGGGGAAGACGGCGACGACCGCCATTATCAAGGGGAAGAAATATAAAGGAGCAATAGTGGTCCAGCCGGTTCCAGGCGTCCACTTCAACGTCGCCGTGATGGACTTCCAAAGCCTATACCCATCCATAATAAAGGTTCACAACCTAGGCTACCAGTCCATAAGGTGCCCGCATGAGGAATGTAGGGACAACAAGGTCCCGGGAACCCCGCATTGGATATGTAAGAGGCACAGGGCTCTCGAGAGCGCGTTGATCGGCTCGCTTAGGGACCTGAGGGTCTACTGGTACAAGCCCAGGGCGAAGGATAAGTCTCTACCAGAGGCGCGGAGGAACTGGTACAACGTGACTCAGAGCGCGTTGAAGGTGATCCTTAACGCCTCGTATGGCGTCTTCGGGGCTGAGACCTTCGATCTTTACTGTCCACCAGTCGCGGAGGCGACAGCGGCCATAGGGAGAGAGGTGATCACTCAGACTATTGAGAAGGCTAAGGAGCTCGGTATACAGGTCCTCTACGGGGACACTGACAGCCTCTTCCTCAGGAACCCCTCCCCGGAGCAGATCAGGGCTCTCTCCGAATGGTCTGAGAAGACGCTGGGGATGGAGCTCGACGTTGACAAGGTGTACCGCTACGCTGTTCTTAGCTCCAGAAAGAAGAATTATTTGGGGGTCTTCGAGGATGGAAGTGTGGATGTGAAGGGGCTCACCGGGAAGAAGAGCCACATCCCCAGGTTCATAAAGATGTACTTTGATGAGCTCGAGAATAGGCTTGCGAGGGTCAAGAGCCCGGCGGACTTCGAAGCGGCGAAGGAGGACATAAAAAAGATAGTTCAGGAGTGCTACTACAGGCTTAAGCGGCGGGAGTGGGGGGACATAAGCGACCTCGCCTTCGAGGTTGTGCTGGGCAAGCCCCCCCGGGCGTATACGAAGACTACGCCCCAGCATGTGAAGGCAGCCCGCCAGCTCGAGGAGAGGGGAGTCGAGATCAAGGCTGGGGACCTTATAAGATTCGTTAAGGTGACGAAGGATCCATACGTAAAGCCGATTGAGCTCGCCTCAGACGGCGAGATCGACGCTGATAAGTACATAGCATATCTACAGTCGACCTTCAATCAGATCCTCGACGCCTTAGGGCTGGAATTCGAAAAGATAATCGGCCTAACCAGGCTTGAGCAGTTCATGTAGTTCTCCTTATATGCCATTACACGATAAAATAAGTATCAAATTCATCTTGGGAGTGCAATGCATATGCAGATCGCGAATCCCCCTGAGGCGGTTAAGGAGCTCACGAGGAAGAATCCCTTTGACCGTTACCCAGACGGCCGTCCGAGGGTCCCAGATGATCTGCTCGAGCGGATGAGGCTCGTCACAACTGAGCAGGCTTGGGGGGTCCTCGGCCAACATGGATACAGGCACCAATTTGAGGGGAACTGGTTCTGTACCCATCCCGGCAGGATTCTGGTTGGGCGTGCCTTGACGGCGATGATGGTCCCGATGCGCCCTGACCTAAATGAGCTCGTTGAGGAGGCTGGGAAGGCTGAGGGGAGGATAGGTGGACAGAACTCATGGGTTATAGATATGCTTCAGCCGAATGACGTTATGGTTGTCGACGTCTTCGGCAAGATAGAGAACGGGACATTCGTTGGTGATAACCTATCAACCGCGCTGCAGAGACGCACGAAGGCGGGGGCCGTAATCGATGGGGGCATAAGGGACTTCCAGGGAATAATGAAGCTCGAGGATATCGTGATCTTCTGTAGGGGCGTCCACCCAACAGCGATCTCGGAGACCACGCTTGTGGGCATAAACATACCGGTCAGAATTGGAAGGGCCACTGTTCTCCCGGGTGACGTCGTGCTCGGAACGCCGACGGGAGTGATCTTCATCCCGCCTCATCTCGTAGAAGAGGTCGTTGAGCGGGCGGAGGAGATCCAACTACGCGACAGGTTTGGGAAGCAGAGGCTGAGGGAGGGCAAGTATACCCCAGGCCAGATCGACTCGAAATGGACGAGGGAGATCGAAGAGGACTTCAAGAACTGGCTTAGGGAGATACGTGGAAAATAGAACGGGAAGAGATGCGGGTCATAACCAACTGATTAAAAGCCAACCGGACTCCCAAGATTAGAGAAGCCGCCTCAAGCGGATCGAGGTGATTGGGGAGAGCATGGAGGAGCTCTCCAGAAGTTTTATACCGCACCCAAACCATCAGAAGATGCTGTGCTGGAGATAAGGGGCGGCTGGAATTGAAGATCTTCTCCGTTTATGATAACCGGAAGCCGCTGGAGCGGCTGATCCGAGGAGGCGAGTTTTCAGGCATACTCTTCGTTAATGTCCATTACTATCTGCCGGGTGAAAGCCACAGCATACACAGCCACGGCGACCGAGAAGAGATATTCATCTGCTTCCAAGGCAGGGGAAGAGCAATCACGGATGAGGGGGAGATCGACATCACACGGGGAGACGTGCTGGTCTTCAAGCCCGGTGAGAGCCACGGCTTCGAATCAGACGAAGTCGACCCCATCGCATACATCTGCATAGGGATCAAGACGGGCAGCGAAGACGATCAGCAATAGATAACATCGGCGCCCTCAGCGGCCGGCGAATCTCCAGTCTCCGGCATGGATTCATCCAGAGGCCATTCAAGGTCCTCAATCGGCCCGGTCACATCCGTCTGCTCAACGCCAGAAGCAATGAGTAGCCCAAGAAGGCGATCGCTATGAGGCTGCTTATCGTTACGCTGATGACCGTTGCGGCCCAAGCTGGCAAGGCGAGACCGGCGATGTCAGGCGGCGGAACGAATAGCCATAAGTATCCGCCCACGATCAGGCCGATGATCACAGATGCGAGGATGCATCCGAGCAGTCTACGTCTCCTCAAAGCATAGATCACATAGGTAGCTATCAGATTCGCGATTGAGCCGAAGACCACATCTATCGGGTTAGCGGCTCCGAAGGCTATGATCCCCCCGGCGAAGTTGCCGATCAGGCATCCAACAGTCGCCCCGAAGATTACTGGCCACCCGAATATCGCTGCGAGGGGCAGCAGGCAGTCGGCTATCCGCAGTTGAACAGGACCAAAGGAGACTGGAGCCAAGGAGACCACGAGAACAGCGTATAAGGCGGCGAAGACGGCGGCTAGGCTTATATCTCTCGGTTTCAATCACGTCACCTCCTATCCCGGGGTTTATATGGCGGAACGGGTGGAGGTGCCCCCACTCACCCGCCACTCGCCCAGAGAGACTCTTGGAGTATCTAATAAGCCTTTTGGTGCTGGGGAAGATCCATATTCGCCTTGAAAGCGTGGTCCTCAAAGAGCCTTAACAGCGAGTTCATCGTTAAGGTAACGGCGAACCTCGATGAGTTCTGCAAATTGCTGGAGGTCGGTTCCGGGTATATCGCCGATATGGATGGTAAGAAGGTTCTTAAGAAGCGACGATGAGAACAGGCATTCTATCCCTATAAAGGGCATATTAACGGCGTATTCGAAGCCTCATAGGCAATGAGTCCCGTCCCTCCATGGCCTTCAAGAAGAATTTACGGGTGTACGATCAGCCCGTCAATAGCAAGAACGTTTTGAAGATTCATGTCGCGTTGGATGGTCACGGCATGGTTCTTCTTTCTCCGAAGGGTTCTCAGAGAGGTTAGGGTGATTGAAAATACTTATGGTTTAGGCGGTTTATGATTTACTAGAAAGGATTTTATGATAAGTGGGGACTCGTTAAGAAGGGAAGAGGAGCAGAGATGCTGATTGACTTGAGGGTTGAGGGCAGAAGGGTCCTGATTCTTGGAGGCGGAAGCGTCGGCGAAAGAAAGGCGAGGAAGTTTCTGCAGGAGAACTCACAGGTCATCGTGGTCAGCAGAAGTTTCACTGAGGAACTTGAATCGTTAGGTAGGCGGGGAAGGGTTAAGTTAATAAGGTCCGGTATTGAGCCCGATTCTCCGCTGATCGGCTCACTAATCTCAGAATCCTTTGTGGTCGTCGCTGCGACGGATGACCGAAGGTTGAATGAGGAGATCGCCGCGAAGGCGAAGGAGCAGGGGGCCCTCCTATCCGTCGTCGATGAGCCCTCCCTAAGCGACTTTTACATGCCCGCCACCACACGTCTCGGCGAGATCAGAGTCGCGATATGTACTGGCGGGAGAAGCCCAGCGGTCTCGAGGATCCTCAGGGAGAGGATCGAGAGGCTCATCACAAGGGAGGACATCCTCCAAGTGGAGCTTCAAGATTACGCCCGGAGGCTCGTGAAATCCCGCGTTCCAGATAGGGAGGCCCGCCGACGTATCATATACCGGATCATTCATGACCCGGAGATTAAGCATCTACTCAGAGAGGGGAATTTCGAGGAAGCGAAGAGCCTCGCCAAAAGAATCATTGAGCATCAGTAGCCAGTCAGAGAAGAGAGGAGAGTCATCATTTTAATCTCTGCCCTTCAAATTGGAATGGCGATGACTGTCTCCCGCCGCCCAAAGATTATTTAACCTCTATCCAATTCTCATCTAGGAGTGAACATTTAATGGTGTTCCCCCAGATCCGTATGAGAAGGCTCCGAAAGACGGTTAAGATCAGAGATCTTGTGAGGGAAACGGTTCTCACACTGAACGATCTTGTCTACCCGATCTTCGTTAAGGAGGGCATAAGCGATTCTGAGCCTATAGGCTCGATGCCGGGCCAGTTTAGGCTGCCAGTAAGGAAGGCAGTTGAGGAGGCGGAGAACATCGCATCGCTTGGCATACCAGCGATCATACTATTCGGAATCCCAATTAAGAAGGATGATGCTGCCTCCTCCGCTTATGACCCTAAAGGCGTTGTCCAGCGGACGGTGAGATCCATAAAGGAGCGTCTAGGGGACAACCTAGTCGTCATGACTGATATCTGCCTCTGCCAATACACCACCCACGGACACTGCGGGGTTGTGGAGGACGGTCAGATCCTGAATGACCCTACCCTCGAGATACTGCGGAAGATAGCTGTGAGCCACGCGGAGGCGGGAGCGGATGTCGTAGCTCCATCCGGCATGATCGATGGGCAAGTCCAAGCGATAAGGGAGGCGTTAGATCATGCGGGCTTCACGGATGTAGCCGTAATGGCCTACTCGGCTAAGCATGCCTCCAACTTTTATGGGCCTTTCAGGGAAGCCGCGGATTCAGCTCCATCCTTCGGTGATAGGAGGAGCTACCAGATGGACTACGCGAATCCCGATGAGGCTCTCCGGGAGGTGGAGCTAGACATAGGGGAGGGAGCGGACATAGTAATGGTTAAGCCGGCGCTTGCGTATCTGGACCTAATTTATAGGATAAAGACGATGTACGGAGTGCCCACGGCTGCTTACAACGTAAGCGGCGAGTACTCAATGATAAAGGCCGCGGCAGAGATGGGATGGATCGATGAGAAAGCAATCGTGCTTGAGGTCCTAACCGCGATAAAGCGGGCTGGAGCCGACATGATCCTCACATACTTCGCTAAAGATGCTGCAAGGTGGCTGATCGGAGATGAGTGAACCCAACTCTAAGGTCCTGTTTGAGAGGGCTAAGAGGCTCATGCCAGGTGGGGTTAACAGTCCAGTGAGGGCCTTCAAGCCATACCCATTCTTCACAGCATACGCTAGGGGCTCCAAGCTCTACGATGTTGACGGGAACGTCTACATCGACTACTGCCTCGCCTATGGCCCCCTACTGCTCGGCCATGCACATCCAAGGATCATCGAGGCGGTCAGGGAGCAGCTGGAGAGGGGAACGATGTACGGGACCCCAACAGAGGCGGAGGTGAAGCTCGCGGAACTCATCATCAACATCGTCCCATGCATAGAGATGATCAGGCTTGTGAATACGGGGACTGAGGCGACGATGCATGCGATAAGGGCGGCGAGGGGATACACCGGAAGGGACAAGATAGTGAAGTTCGAGGGCTGCTATCATGGAGCCCACGATTATGTCCTAGTGAAGGCGGGCTCAGGAGCCGCGACCTTCGGAGCCCCCACCTCGCTTGGGGTTCCGGAAGACGCAGCTAAGAACACAATAGTTCTGCCGTTCAATGACCTAGAATCCTTCGAGGGGGCTGTTGAAGAGAACAGGGATGAGATCGCCGCCGTCATAATCGAGCCGGTCATAGGGAATGCCGGCGTGATCCTCCCAGAGGATGGCTACCTACAGGAGATCCGTAAGATAACCGCTGATGAGGGAATCGTCCTCATCTTTGATGAGGTGATCACGGGCTTCAGGCTGGCCCTTGGCGGAGCTCAGGAATACTACGGGGTCATCCCGGACATGGCTACGCTCGGCAAGATCATGGGTGGAGGATTCCCCATAGCCGCTTACGGCGGAAAAAGGGAGATAATGGAGCTCATATCCCCGCTCGGCAAGATCTATCAGGCGAGCACATTCAGCGGGAACCCCATCTCGGTGACGGCTGGGCTGGCAACGCTAGGGATCCTCCTCGAGAAGAGGGATGCCTTATATGAATCTCTTGAGCGGGCGGGAGACAGGATTAGGCGGGGGCTTCTCGAGATAGTTGAGGATGCGGGGATACCCGCACAGGTAAACGGCATCGCCTCCATGTTCCAGATCTTCTTTACGGAGAGGCCTGTTCTGAATTATGGGGATGCGAAGGGCTCGGATAAGGCTAGATTCATGCGGTATCAGAGGAGATTGATGGAGAACGGCGTATTCATCCCACCGTCACAGTTTGAGACATGCTTCATCTCCACCGCCCACACGGATGAGGATATAACGAGGACGCTGGAGGCGATGGACTCCGCGATTAGAGCCTTATAACTGGGTTTCATATGAAGCTGACTGTTGGAACGCGTGGAAGCAGGCTCTCCCTCATACAAACGGAGAGCGTGATACGGAGACTGAGGCGGGAGATCCCGGAGCTGGAGGTGGAGGTCAAGATAATCAAGACCACCGGGGATAGGATAACCAGGAGGCCGCTGATCTCGATCAGGGAGAAGGGCATATTCGAGAGGGAGATAGACAAGGCTGTCCTCCGAGGGGACGTTGACTTCGCAGTTCACAGCATGAAGGACGTCCCGATAATACAGCCGCCCAGAACGGTCATCGTAGCCGTTCCGGAGAGGGAATCAGCCTATGACGTGCTGGTTTCAAGGGAGGGGCTTGGACTCAAAGAGCTGCCCGGAGGCGCGGTCATCGGTACTGGAAGCCCCCGGAGGATCGCGCAGCTCCTCCGTGTGAGGCCCGATCTAAGGGTCAAGTCGATCCGAGGCAACGTTGATACGAGGGTCAGAAAGCTGAAGCAAGGGTTATATGACGCGGTGATCCTCGCGGAGGTTGGGCTGCAACGGCTGGGAATGCAGGATTGTATAACCGAACGTTTATCTCTTGAGGATTTCACACCCGCCCCAGGCCAGGGAGCATTAGCGGTCGTCGCGAGGGAGGACAACGAGAAGGTAATAGAGGCTCTGAGGCTGATAAATCACCAGCCCTCGATGGCATCGGTGCTCGCTGAGAGGGCGTTCATAAAAGAGATCGGGGGAGGATGCAGGGTTCCCATGGGCGCATTCGCTCAGGTGCAGAATAACATGCTCTCGATCTATGCCGTTGTCCTCTCACCGGATGGAAGGACGAGGATCCAAACATCAAAGAAGGGAGACCCGGAGCATCCGGAGGAGCTCGGGGTCAAAGCAGCCAGGGAGATCCTAGAGAAGGGGGCGGCAAGCCTCATCAAGAGGTGGAGAGAAACATATGGGAACCGGTAAAGTGTATCTCGTAGGAGCCGGGCCTGGAGACCCTGAGCTCCTGACAGTCAAGGCCGTGAAGATCCTGGAAAAAGCGGATGTGGTCGTTTATGACCGCCTCGTAGCGGAGGATGTCCTGCGGCTTGTTCCGGAGGGAGCAGTGAAGATCTACGCTGGGAAGCTCCCCGGAGGAGGCCGCAAGGCCCAGGATGAGATCAATGAGACATTGATAAGGGAGGCCCGTAAAGGGAAGATCGTCGTCAGATTGAAAGGCGGGGACCCATTCCTCTTCGGGCGTGGGGGGGAAGAGGCACAGGCGCTGCGGAAGGCGGGTAGTCGTACCGGGGGTAACCTCGGCCTTGGCAGCCCCAGCCTACGCGGGCATACCCCTCACCCACCGCAAATACGCATCCTCACTCGCGATAGTCACAGGGCATGAAGACCCAAAGAAGCCTGGGAGCCGCGTTGATTGGGAGAGGCTCGCCGAGTCAGTTGATACCATAGTCGTCCTCATGGGAGTGAAGACCCTGAAGAAGATAGTTGATGGCCTGATGAGGGGGGGCCGCGATCCCGGGACGGCCATCGCCATCATAGAACGTGGAACAACAGCTGATCAGAGGGTAACTGCCGGGACCCTCCGTGATATCCTCCAGAAGGCTGAGGAGAGAGGGGTCAAGCCCCCAGCAGTGATAGTCATCGGGGACATAGTGAGGCTGAGGGAAGAGGTCTCATGGTTCAGGAAGTGAGGGGCCGCTTGGCACTTGAGGGGATGACAGTCGCGATCACGAGGCCTGAAGAGGAAGCCGGGAAACTTGCTGAGCTAGTATCTAGGCTGGGCGGAACCCCCTACGTGGTCCCGACGATAGAGATCCGGCTGCATCGGGATGAACTGTTAGTAAAGCGGCTCTTAAACAGGGTTCTACGTGAGCGGATAGACTTCATAATCTTCATGAGCATGAACAGCGTTAGGAGCCTGATCTGGTACTTGGATAAGCTCGACTTAAGAGGTGAGTTCCTCAGGAAGATGGATGAGGCCAGGGTCGTCGCCATCGGCCCAAAAACGATGAGGGAGATCGAGGAGCACGGGATCAGGGTGGACATCGTCCCCTCGACGTATAGCTCCGAAGGCATCATTGAGAGCCTTAAGAATTTGGATCTGCAGGGGAGGACGGCGGCTATCCTCTGCTCAAACATGTCCCGCCGTTACCTGCCTATAGAGCTTGAAGGGCTGGGTGTGAAGGTAATCGAGGTCCCGATCTATGAATGCGCCCTCCCAAAGGATCATTCCAGGGTTTTGAGGTTCATTGACGACCTACTCGATGGGAAGATCGATGTCGTAACCTTCACAAGCCCGTCTACAGCCACAAACCTCTTCAAGATAGCCAGCAAGTACATCCCCGTTGAGGATCTTAGAAGATGCTTGAGGAGAACGATCATAGCCGCGATTGGTCCGGTGACCCGGAGGACGCTGGAGGAATTGGGGCTCAAGGTGGATGTGACTCCAAAGGAGCATACGATCGAGGCGATGGTGAACTCCCTTCTAAACCATATTTGCCGCAGCAAGGCTAATGATTGAGATGAAGGATCAAGAGGGTTATGGGCCCAAGCGTCTCCATAACGATCGCAGTAGCCGAACATAAAGAAGGGTTACGTCCTCAGAGAAATGTGTGGCTGACGTATATCATCCCCACAATATCCTCTTCTCTGGGGTCTTGCCATCTGAGCTTACAATAAAAGATTTTTTAATTCCCTATTATTATTTTAGCACAATGAACAAAACCAAAGATAAGATGAATAAGATACTGATTGCGATTGGGATTTTGGCAATACTGCTTTTTTCTGTTTTTCTAGTAGGTTGGAAATCTGAAAAAAGTGTAATTTCTGAAATCGGCACAATAAAGTTCTTTCCCTTCGAAGGGGGCTTTTATGGAATAATAACGGAAAAGGGAAATTATCTTCCTTTAAATTTGCCGGAGGAATTCAAAAAAGACGGCTTAAAAGTTTGGTTTAAAGCAAGAGTTAGAGAAGACATCGTTACAATCTACGGATGGGGAAAACCAATTGAAATTTTGGAGATCAAGC
>LUCF01000019.1 GCA_001593845.1 Candidatus Bathyarchaeota archaeon B63
GAGGGCGGAGGCTAAGATCTCCATGACTTACGTGGATGAGGAGGAAGCAAAGGCGGTTCTTGAGGCCGTCTCACCTGACAACATCGATGCGCCTGAGGGCATAACGATAAATATGTACGCGGAAAAGAACGTGGTGGTAGCCGTAATCGAGTACAGCATGGAGAACCTTCTGACCCTCCAATCGACAGTCGATGACCTCCTCAGCTGCATATCAGTCGCGGAAAAATCAATCTCAGCCTTAAAGAAGAAACAGTAAGCCTTCCTTTCCATCCAGAGTTTTCCGGAACAAAGAGAGAAGATTGTCATAATGGATGCTGTGAAGCGAACTGAGCGGGACTACTTCGCAGCGAAGCGGGAAGAAGAAAAGCGAGGTCTTTATAAATTTCTTTATATAGAAAAAAATTTCTGCGGGGCACGGCAAAGGAATTTTCAATCACATGTACGTTCAGTTTGGCTGAGTTAAGTCGATGGGCGGGGGGAGAGCCCCATCCATGCATATGGGTTCACGATTCGAAGAAAATGAGTACTACAATCAATATTGGGCTTCCCTTCTGTAGAGGTAGTTCCGCCGGGAGAAGACTCAAAATGATGCTGATCTTTAAGTCTCCTACAGAATGGCCGTCCTCGACTAATCATGCAGGACTTCTATTCGGTGAACGGAGTTTAGGTTGATGAAGACCTCGCTGCGGTCCTCCCTACTCACAACTTGGGGGATCGGCTGGGCGATCGTGGATCTGAGGACCGTTGCCTTCCCCTCTGAGAGCCATATCCCAGGTGGGTCACGCGTCACCGCCGTCAAGATCCCTTCGTACCCGTAGGACTGATCCATTATGACATGGATCTTCCGGCCGAGATGCTTCTCAAGCATATGAAAAATCGTGGGCGGCGGATTGCCTGACATTAACCTTCAAGAGTAGGTAGGACACTAGCCAAATAAGTTTTTCTGTCACTAAGAGGCGAAAATCTCCCTTAAAATCGGCTGGCCCCCTCCATTATGGCTCCGAATATTATTGAATGCCCCTCAAAATGGAAACCGCGAGACCCGTAGGATTAACCACGAAATTGCCAAAATAGCCGAACCCTTTTTAACCCTTTCTATGATCAATTAAGACTATGGCTGGGCGCTTCGAGATGAGGAGGAGCCGCGGAGATACCTACAGGGAAAGGGCAGTAAGCCGATATTCATCCCTATTCACGCTTCCATCGGCCGCAAAGAACTACGTCCTGCTCAGCATACAATGCATGATGACGGGGCTCCTAATCTATGCGTTCTATCTCCCGTCCCCCCAGGGGCTCATGATCGGGGTTGGATCTGGGATAATCCTCCTCATCGTGACCCTCCTATCTAATTATGTGAGCTGCCGCTGGATACTTAGGGGGGACCTCATCCTAGACTTTAGGAGAACCTCTTTCCTTTCCTTAATCTCGAACTCCATCATGTCAGCATACATCTTCCTCGACCTTATAATCTATGGGGCATACAAGACCCCGCATGTAGAGTTTAAAGCCACGACGATCGGGGTCTTCTGCTCACTGGCCCTCAGAACCCTAGTCTTCCAGTCAGTCTCATTTTTAAGTCCCTGGAGAATAGGAGCCTCAATACTCCTCCAGCCCTCCCTGTTCCTGGCTTCGCTCTTCGCTCCTCAGCTTATACCCCATGAGCCTCTTGGTGACGTCCTGGTGAGGCTCAGCATCTCATCCATCGCCGCCTTTCTCTCCATCCACCTCCTCTTCAGAGCGTTAAATTCCATAGGCCTAAGAACCGTTGGAATCCCCTCCCTGAAGCTCCTAAGGGCCTTCCTCGCAAACTGGACTGAGGGGATCGTTGAGCCGATCGAGGAGGCATTCCAGAGGCTGAGCGAGAAGCGCGATGTGAAGGTCTCAATGGTCGCTTTCAGATGTAAGAGCGGAATGAAAGCCATCATCGTCGTCCCAAGCATTCATCCAGGCCCATTCAAGAACGTCGGGAGCAGCTGTATCCCAAGCATGATCCAGGAGGCTCTAGAGAAGAAATACGGATGCGTGGTCTCCGTTCCCCACGGGATCTCGGGCCACGAGATGGACCTAGCCTCACAGTCAGAAAACATGAAGGTTCTGAACGGCATCCTCAAGGCGGACTTTTCAGAGTTCAATGATCAAGCTTCCCCGCTCCTGAGGATCATGAGGGACGGCGTATCGGTCAACTGCCAGAGATTCGGCGACTCAGCAATCGTCATACTGACCCTCGCACCTAACACGATGGAGGACCTCCCATATGAGCTCAGAGGCATGATTGAGAAGGCGGCTGAAGAAGAGGGTTTAGCCCCCGTCCTCGCAGTAGATGCACACAACAGCATAAGCGGATACTTCGATGCAGAGAGGGTCAAGGAACCCGCACTCAACGCGGCCATCTCCGCCCTGAAGAGAATCTCGAAGGCTTCAAGATTCAAATTTGAGGTTGGAGCCGCAAAGGTAGTCCCCTCAGAATTCCGGATCCAAGATGGGATGGGGCCCGGCGGAATAGGCGTCATAGTCGTAGGCGTGAAGGACCAGAAGGCCGCATACATCACGATCGACGGGAACAACATGGTCTCAGGGCTTAGGGAGAAGATCCTTTCAGAGATTAGGGCCCTCGGCGTGGATGAGGGCGAGGTCATGACGACTGATACCCACGCCGTAAACGCAGTCGTCATGAACGATATGGGTTATCACCCAGTAGGCGAGGCCATAAGCCATGAGGATCTGATACGGCACATCAAGGAGGGGGTAAAGGAGGCTCTTAGGGGCATGGAGCCCGCGGAGGCATCATACTGTGAGATGACGATTCCAGATGTCAAGATCGTGGGGGAAGCCCAGATAGACAACCTCTGCATGATTGTTGATGAGGTCTCGAGGAGCGCTAAGAGAACCTCTGCGATCCTCTTCCCAGTCTTTATAGCCCTTCTCTTGCTCTTCACGATAGGTTTCTGATCGATGGTTTTAAAAGAGGAGAACCCTTGAGATTAGAGTGTCCAAAAAGCCCATATGAAACGAAGAGACTCGAGGCAGAATCTGCATTGGGGGCGTATGGGGTGGCTGAGGAAGAGGCTGGGGTAGAAGCAAAAGAAGAAGCCGAGGTAAATCAGGTTCTGATCGGCCAGAAGCCTGTGATGAAGTACGTCATCACCTGCATAACATCATTCAATGCGGGTTCAAAGAGGATCGTCCTAAAGGCGCGGGGAAGGGCGATTAGCAGGGCGGTCGATACAGCCGAGCTTCTCCGCCGAGTCTTCATGAGAGATGTAGAGGTCGAGAAGATAGAGATCGGAACAGAAGAGGTTGAAAGGACGGACAGGCTGAAGTCGAATGTCTCAACGATAGAGATATCGCTGATAAGGAAGTAGACAGGAAGAAGACCCACTTACCGATTATAGTCCCCCCGCGTCTCTTCTCATACTTAATTAAGTATCCATCAATCCTCTGGGGGACCGGGCGGCCCCTGGGCTTTGAGCCTTCTCTATTCCCCGGAGTAGACGCCCAGCCTCCCCCTGAGAGGCTCCGGCGGGGCTGGGAGAACCGCGGAGTCCACCGAGCCGTCCACGTGGAGTTCAAGATGCCCATTCAGGTCCTCCCTTACCTTCGCTCCGAAGAGGCAGAGGCATTCACCGATCCCCGCCTGGGCAAGCTCATCTACTTTGTTGTTCCATAATACTACGTTTATGCTTCCGCTCCTGTCCCTTATCTGGAGCCTCCGCATCTTCCCCGCTGACTCGTCCTCCCTCGTGAACTCAGTTATCTGGGAGATGCTCGTTATAAGCCCCATCGTATTCACCCTGCCCCCCGGCCTTCCTATCTGATTGATGGGTTTGAAGAAGAGGCTGATCGGTGGGAGATCCCCCTCAGAAAATCCTGGGGGTTCAATCTCGATCTCACCATGCGAGCCGATGTTCAGCTCCGGCCTTCCATCGTAGCCTCTACGGACGTAGCCGTGTGAGAGCCTGATGATCCTCCCTATGATCCGTGATGAGTCGAGGAGGCCCGCCTTTTCCCCCCAGATCGCAACCCTCAGGATTCCCGTCTCATCGGCTATGTATAGGCTTCTCATCATCCCCTCCTCCCCGTTCGGTCTGACGAAGACCTTTGGGGGATTCACATGTAATATCCGTCCCACAACGGTTGTGTTGTTCAACCCCGATATGAGCTCTCGGATGGGCACGCCTCTCGCCAGCGGGACCCCAGCGACCTCTAAGCCGAGCTCAGCCGCGACCGCTCTAGCCGCACTCTCCACCTTGAGGAGGCCCCCGGCCTTCTCAACCCTCTCCCTGATCATCTGAAGAACGGATTCACGCGTGAGATCTCTCCGCTGTGTGAGTATCCGGTCGATTATCTCCTCAACTGGCATGCTGTACTCGGGTCTCTTATTAAAGGGAGAAGCAATAAAAGCTTTATTTGATGCTGTCCTCATCAGTATCTATTGGGTCGGATGGATGCAAGCCGTACTGGCTGGTTTGGGGTTCATCCTCATCATTTTAGGGTTCATGATCACGCTCGCAGCGGCCATCATGATGTTCATCAGGGCTGCCTCGCTCAGAAAGAAGGCGAGGGGAGGCGGACTCATCATGATCGGGCCGTTACCGATAATCTTCGGCACCGATAAAGAGGCGATGAAGATCCTGATAATTCTAGCAATAGTGCTCATGATCTTCGCTGTGATCCTGATGCTGATCCCGTACATGATCAGATAAGGCGGAGAGTGGCTTCGCGTTGAGGCTCTGCGAGATCTGCGGAAGGAACGCTGCGACGTACGTATGCAGCGAATGCGGGAGAAGCATCTGCAAGGAGTGTTTTGAGCCGGACATGTGGATCTGCACAGCGTGTCACCGCGGGGAGGAGCATGCTGGCCGAGGCCGGGAATCCCCAACCTCATCGATGCCTCTATTCATGAAGGTTTTCCTCGCGGGGTTTCTCCTCATCTTCTTAGGTATGATCATAATGATGATCGCGGGTTTGATGGGGTGGGCCTCTCAGACATTCGGCCTCGTCGTCTTCATTGGGCCGATACCTGTGATCCTCGGAGGCGGGGAGTATCCCCTCCTCGCCATGTTGCTCGCTGCCATCCTAACGATAATCGGCGTAATCGTGTTTCTCGTCATGAGAAGGTACCTTAGGGGTCAGTTACAGGAACGCGTAAAGCCCCCACATGAGATATGAGGATATACGAGAAGCATAGATTAAGAAGGAATGGCTTCTACTTGTCCCTCCCCTCCCCCTTTCTCCGAAGATCATGTAGAGGAAGATCATAAGGATCACTATGAGCGTGAGGCCCTTCAGTATGTTTATGATCATCCCGAAGTACTCTTCCATCGTCAATCCTGATCGAACCCGCAGATATTTTTCCGGCTTTCAGTATTTAAGATGTAACCCTCCTCCATTCCTTCATGAGCACATCATAAAAGGGGTCTTCCTCCTCGATCGTGTCGTATGCCTTCAAGCTCTCCGCGAGCCTCTGAGCGATGAGGTGATAACAGAGACGAGCCTTCTGATCGATAACGTTGAAATAGAAGTCATCGCATGAGCAGAAGTTCGCAGCCGGCATTATCAGGTAGTCCCTGCCCCTCCCGACGACTATCCAGACCACCCTCCCGCTGGGCTTGAAGATGTACTTCTTGACCCTCCGCTCATTCACCGCTCTCCACGCATTTGAGAACCTAGAACCGAACATCCTCTCTAGGGAGGCCATACGCTTCTCAGTTAGGGCTCCCCTCACCTCAGCTTCCTCACACGCCGCCTCTAGGCATCTGATCTCCCGGCTGTTCCTCATGCCTCATAATCAACCCTTCATGACTGATTAGCCTTCGCCCTCATGATCTCCCTGAGGCGGCCTAGAGACCCGAGGTATGCGCCGTCCAGGAGGTATATCTCAGCGTTCTCGAAGGCTATGCTGCCTGACCGGAGCACTGGACCTATGAAACCCTTGAACCTCTCCTGCCTCACCAATCCGTAGGTGTTCACCGCCTGGCCTCCGAGGAAATCATTGAATGAAGGCATTATTATCAGGTTTCCGACGGCTATGTGGATGTTAAGCCTGCTCAGCGCCTCATCTGGGCTCTCATCCCGCCTCACCCTTAACCCATGCCCCCTAAGCATGGCCCTAGCCAGCATACCGCTGTTGCAGGGGGCCTTAACCCAGATCTGCCGGGTTATCCGGAAGCCTATGGGGTCCCTGAATGTGATGACCGGGTGAACATGCCCGATGATCAGGGTTCTGCAACTAAGCATCTCGAGGAACGGCCAGGTGTGCCCGTGGAAGAGCCCGAAATCCCCGATGGTTATTCCCCTCGGAGGCAGGAGTGTGACGTCCTCGGGGAGCAGGGCCTCTATGTCCCCATCATGGTTGCCGGGCACAACCTGAACCTTCGGGACCATCCTGGTTACTTCATCAAAGAACATGGGGACGTCACGCCACTCTTCAGTCTCTATCTTCGCAACTGCATGCTTGATGTCGCCTAGTATCAGGAGATTATCAGGCTTCTCTGAGGAGATTATCCCCCTCAGCCTCTCGATGAGCTTACCGGTCTGGGAGGGGACATGCACCCCCTCCTCCATCAGGGACATCTCCCAACCTATGTGGAGATCAGAGATGACCAGGGTCTTCTCAGAGTCATGGGTGATGCTGAGCGCCGCGTGCGGGCTTAGCAGACGGAGCATTCCGCCTCTTCTATTATTATGAGTCCCCTTCATGAGGATCTTCCCTTTTTCCTCCTTGTGGATTTAAAGGCCCAGACCAGATAACCTTCCGATCTGCCCCTCCCTGCCTCATTCTCAGTCAGCCTACAGGATCAGGGAGAGTATCTGGGAATACAGCGCCTCATTCGCCGCTGCGATTATGGAGAAACGCCTAAGCCTCGTTAAAGGAGTCTCATCAGGCTCATCTCCATTCAGGAGACCGAATGACCCACCGGACTCACGTAGGATGAGCATCGCGGCGGCGAAATCGAGGGTTCGAATCTTGCCGCGTAGGTCGACATGTGCATCCAGCAGGCCGGATGCGACGTGACAGATCTCCAGTGATGCTGATCCGAACGACCTCACCCTTTTAGCTGCCTTGATTATTGGAATGGCCCTGCTGAGCCTGCTGGGTGTTGATGATACATCGACGCTGACCATTGACTCTTCAAGCCTCGTGGTTTCCGAGGGGCTGATGAGCCGGCCGTCGAGCCGCGCTCCCTTCCCCTTCTCAGCCGTGTACAGCCTACCGTCGTAGAGGCTGAGCACCGCGGCGGCCTCCACCCCGCCCAGCCTATCCTCAGACGCGACGGCCAGTGAGGTGGAGGCGAACCTTATCCCGCGGATGGCGTTCGTCGTCCCGTCAATCGCGTCGGTGATCAGATACTCCTCGGGGTTTCTTCCTATCCTTCGGATTCCTCCCTCCTCGCCTATGAGTATGCATGACAGGTCATTCTCCTCAAGGTACTTGACGATCGCCTCTTCAGCTATCTTATCGATGAGCCTCGTGTAATCCCCGCCGAAGCCGATCCCCATCTTCCTCCCACTCTCATGCAGGCCCAAGAACCGGTTCACAGATAGGCTTACGCTTCTAGCCATCTCGACGAGTACGTCTAAGCCGATCCTGGTCATCCAGCTCACCTAGCGTAGGGCCTCTAGGAACCCGGATATGTTGTCCTTTATGGACTGGATGAATGGATGCTTGATTTCTGTGAGGTCCTTGATCCTCTCCAAACGGGCGATTCGGAAATAGAGCGGCGGATGGGGATCTATTTTCAGCCACTCATGAAGCCTGTAAGCCGGCATCCGCTCGAATTGGAGCTTCCGGAACCCAATCTTCCTCAGGGCCTCGGCTAGGACCTCAGGGCTCCCGAGCTTTATGGCAGCCTCCAAGTCCGCCTTCGCCTCGAAGAACTTAGCGATGAAGAACACGGCTGTGAGGGTCAGAAATAGGTAGAAGTACCCGAATACCATCAGGAGCGGCCAGAAGACGTAGACCCTAAGCAGATACTCAGCAGCGGTAAGGGCGAAGAGGGCGAGGGGATCCCTCCCCTTCAGGTGGCTGAACTCATGCCCTATGACCCCCAGTATCTCATCCTCCTCGAGCTGCACGAGCAGGCCGCTTGTGACAAGCACTATTCCCCTGCTTGGGTAGGGGCCTGAGGCCGCCGCGTTGGGGATTATCGTGTTCGCGATGACTATCCTGGGGCGTGGCATGCTGAATTTTTCCGCCGCTCTCTTCACGATCTCATAGAGATTCACAACCTTCGTTGACATGCTCTCAGGCCTGCATTTGAAGCCGTACTTTGAAAAGACCTCATTCACCGTCTCGCAGTCAACGGGCCTCCCAAGCGCCAGGGTCCTCTCGTAGATCTCCGCCTTTATCCTCATGAGGGTCTCCCTATTGAACCTCCGCCTGAATTCCCTGTACTCCTCGGCTGGGAGGTGATAATGGAATATGTGGACTGATGGCTTCTCAGGCGTGATCTCCCATGTCCCCATCCTCCCAACGATCTTGTCGGAGAAGAGGAAGATGATGAATTGGAACGCAACGAGCAGTATCGGCGTATACGGCCCAAAGATCATGAAGAGGAAGATGCTTATGGCTATGAATATGATGAAGAACATCAGCATGCTCTCGGTGAATAGCCTATAGATCAGGCTCTTCCTCTTCTCCGGCCCCCGCTCAAGGACAACTGGCTCCCCCTCAACCCAGGCGAAATAGAAGCTGCTCCGCCTTGCATGCTCCTCAAATAGCTGAACAGTTATGAATAGGTCATCCCTCAGCCTCTTTATTAGCTGCGGGGGAACAAGCCCTCTCCCCGTGATCCTCACTTCTATGGGCTTGCCCGCTTTGATCTCGACCCTCGCCGACCAAGCCCCGAGGGGATCGAAAAGGACGAAGGAGATGAGGTTAAGAGAATCGGATGTTATGATCTTCAGATCGGTAAAGCGGCCTATCTGCGGCATCAGGTAATGACGATGAATAAACCTGATCAGGTCGCCGTAAGTATCCTGGGTAAGCTCGGTGTCTATCGTAAAATACGCGGTGCCCCCGTCCACGCCCGTGAACATGCCTCTATCCACGGATGAATCCTTCCCGTTCATATATTAAAGCATCACGCCGGCCGTCAACGCGGTTATTGATGCCCCAGGCTCAGCCAGCCGCTATAACGTCCCAGCTTCCCAGCTCGATAGATACCGCCTCTGCTCATCCGTCATCCTGTCTATCCGTACCCCCAGCCCGCTCAGCTTCAGGCGGGCGACCGTCTCATCGATCTCCCTCGGAACTGGGTAGACCTGAGGCTTCATGGATGGGTTCTTCGCTATGTACTCGACGCATAAGGCCTGATTCGAGAATGACATGTCCATGACCTCTGATGGATGTCCCTCCGCCGATGTTAGGTTCACAAGCCTCCCCTCAGCTAAGAGATACAATCTCCGGCCGTCCTTCAAGATGTACTCCTCGAGGTTCGGCCTGACAGTCCTCTTCGAGACTGAAATGTCCTCCAGATCCGGCAGGCTTACCTCAACGTTGAAGTGGCCGCTGTTCCCGATTATAGCCCCATCCCTCATCCTGAGCATATGTTCCTTCCTGATCACATGTATGTTCCCGGTGGCCGTGATGAATATGTCCCCCACCTCAGCCGCCTCCAGGAGGGGCATAACCTGGAAACCATCCATAACGGCCTCCAGAGCCCTTAAAGGATCGACCTCGGTGACTATGACGTTTGCGCCCATCCCCTTGGCCCTCAGAGCTAACCCACGCCCGCACCATCCATAGCCGCATACGACGAATCTCTTCCCAGCCAGGAGGATGTTCGTTGCTCTCAGTATGCCGTCGATCGTGCTCTGCCCCGTTCCATAACGATTATCGAAGAGATACTTCGTATAGGCATCATTCACGGCGATTATCGGGTACCTGAGCTTCCCCTCCCTCGCCATAGCCCTGAGGCGTACGAGCCCCGTTGTGGTCTCCTCCGTCCCACCCATGATACCATCGAGGATCTCAGTTCTCCTTGAATGGATCGAGCTGACGAGGTCAGCGCCATCATCAAGCGTGATGACTGGTTCATGATCGATCACCTTGTTAACGCACCAGTAATATTCCTCCGTCGTCTCACCCCGCCAAGCATAAACCTTAACCCCCGACCTTGCAAGTGCAGCCGCAACCTCATCCTGCGTCGAGAGGGGATTCGAGCCGCAGAGGGCGACATCAGCTCCCCCCGCACGCAGGGCCTCCACGAGAACAGCCGTCTCCTTCGTCACATGTAAGCAGGCTCCCACCCTCAGCCCCTCAAGGGGCCTCTCCCTCTCGAACCTTTCCCTTATCATCTTCAGGACGGGCATGCGCCCCGATGCCCACTCGATCAGAAGCTCGCCACTACCGGCTAAGCTTAGATCCTTGACTCTATAATCAGCCATTGGATGTCACGCCTCCCCTTTATTACGAGATGCCAATTTAATTAAACATTCCTCCATGTGAAGCTTCAAACGATCCTGGTCTGAAAGCGCGAAAAACATCAGGGAACCGCCGAGGGATCACCTGGCCTTTACATGCTTTACGATTGGGGGCCTCACCTTCCTGAGGACGCGGTACCTGCAGTAGGGGCATCTTATCCCCAGCTCAAGCTCAGACGACCTGACCGTGGCCCCGCACTTCAGGCATTGGTACATCAGAGAGGGCTTCTCTTCCTCACTCATCTCTTCCACCAGAAAAGCATAGCCAGTTTCGTTTAAACTTATACATCGGAATATTTAAACTGCATGTTGATCCGTCTTCTCCTGCGTGAGGAGCTTCCACAGCTTAGTCATCTCCCCCTCCAGCCTATCTACTCTCCTCTTTATCCTCTCAACCTCTTCTCTGACCGCTTCGTCCTCCATCTCCCTCCTCCGCTCCTCATTGGATTCCAGAATCAGCCGGAGAAACTTAGACTCGCAGGTCTCGAGGAGTAGCTCAACGTTCGGGATCAGACAGTGACCGCCTATGAAGCCTGGAAACATGACGGGACGGTCAAACCTGACCCTATGCGTGTCCTCCAAGAAATCAGCTACCTGATCGAAATCCACATTCAACCTCCTGCTTATCCTATGCATCTCCTGGAAGCAAGTGATCATCCACGCCCGATAAGTAGTCTCGAAGAGCTTCGCGAGTTCAGTCTCCCTCGACGACCTCAACGCTTTCACTCTAAGGCCGAGCTTCCTGAAGTGCTCGCTGGCCAACCCGGCGGATTCCGCGTCCGCCCCGCCGATATACTTCGTCCAGCGCCTGAGCTCCCACTTCATATGTTCGAGGCTCCTGTGAACCCCCCTGACCGGCGAGTGAGCAACTGGGCATCCTGCCTTCCTCTTCAGCTCCTCAGTAGTGCCGGGGGGCACTGTGCTGTTGATTATGGTTATCCCAGGATCGAACCTTCTGATATACCCCAAGGCGGCTTCGATGAACTCTCTCCTGCTGTGATATGGGATGCAGATGTGCATGACGTCGACCTTTCCCTCAGGCGGGGCTGCCCGGGCCTCCCTCATCTTTTCCTCATCAATATCCAGAGCTGAGACTGAGAAGAGCCCGTTCTCGACTAGGATCTCATATAATGGGCGTCCCACCTCTCCCAGCCCCACCACGAGGACCTTCTCTTTCTGCAATCCATCTCACTCCGGAAATGTGACAAGTGAATAATGCATAGAATATTTTATTTAAGTCTACATGTAGCTCATGAGGCTGAGGGGCTCGGATGGGCGGATTCTTAAGGAGGATCCTAGCTGAAAAGCTGGAGAGATGGGAGCTCGAGATTCTGCCGGGCTCCTATGACGTAGTAGGTGATATAGCCGTCATCAGGATCGGGGAGAACCTTAGACACAGAATCAGGGAGATAGCAGAGGCGATCATCCAGATCAATAAGCACGTCAAGACGGTTCTGAATCAGACCTCACCTGTCTCCGGCGACCTCCGCCTCCGTCGGCTCGAATGGGTCATGGGCGAGAAGAAAACTGAGACCATCCATAGGGAGCATGGCTGCCTATTCAAGGTTGACCTTGAGAGATGCTACTTCTCCCCTAGGCTCTCCTTTGAGAGGCTCCGGGTTGCGAGGCAGGCTACACCATCAGAGGTCATCGTTAACATGTTCGCTGGCGTCGGCTGCTTCTCGATCCTCATAGCGAAGAAGGCTGGGGCATGCAGGGTCTACTCGATAGACATAAACCCCTGGGCAGTCAAGTATGCGGAGGAGAACGTCAGGCTTAACCGGGTCAGCCGGGTTGTCGAGCCGATTCTGGGGGACGCGAGGGACGTCATCGAAGAGAGGCTGGTGGGCGTGGCCGATCGGGTCTTGATGCCGCTGCCTGAGAGGGCTTACGAGTACATAGACTCCGCCGTTGAGTCCCTCAGGGCCGGCGGGGGGACGATTCACTATTACGACTTCGTTCATGCGAGTAAGGGTGAGGACCCCATCGGCAAGATCGAAGGAAAGGTCGGACGCAAACTCAGCCTCCTGGGATTGGAGTTCAATGTAGAGTTCGGCAGAATCGTCAGAACGGTCGGTCCGAGATGGTTCCAAGTAGCCTTAGACATTCACGTTAGGAAAAAAGATTAAAATAAAAACCGCGTCACTCTAAGATTACCAAGGAGAGCTGGTTTCCGAGATGAAGAGAAGACTCATGGAGATTTTAGCCTGCCCAATCGATAAGTACTATCCGCTGGAGCTCCACGTCTTCGAGGAGAAGGAAGAGATAGTTGAGGGAATAATCGTATGCCCAAAGTGTCTACGATGGTACCCGATCCGATTCCGGAGATGCTGCCTGACGAGCTCCGCGAAGAAAAGGATGAATTACAGTTCCTCCGGAAGTGGAGGGAGAAGATCCCCGAAAGGATACTCAGGGAGGGGAAGCCCTTCAATCTCAGCCCCGAACCTAAAGGGGAGTCATAGAGCATAAAGGAACAGCCTAAATCCGAAGTGACCCCTCCGAGAAGCCCCTTTTTGTTACAGATCTAACTCTACGAGACTGTTCTTCTCAGCGGACTCCAGCACCGCCTCAGCTATCTTAAGCGCCTTCACACCGTCCGTGGCCTTCACCTTAGGGTCACTGTCTTTAAGCACCGAGTCTACGAAGTTCTGGAGCTCAAGCTTAAGAGGCTCCTCCCACTCATACCTCGGGATCAATGTCCGACTGGAAGTCTCAATCGTGATCTCCTGGGTGATATAGTCAACCGTGATTATCGCCTCGCTCCCAGTGACTGTGAGCTTCCTAACCTTATATGGGGTAAGCCAATTCGCCTCTAGGAAGGCTGACTTCCCATCGGGGAACGCAAGCATCACCTGGACGTAATCCTCGAATCTCCTATGCCTCAGCCTCCCAGCCCGGGCGTATACGGAAACCGGGTCCTCCTCGAAGATGTAACGCATCAGGTCTATGTCATGTATAACTGTGTCCTTCACAACCCCGATGTCCCCAACCCTCTCAGGCCACTTCGAGACCCGTTTAACAGTAGCCGAGACGGGGCGGCCTATCTCCCCCTCCTTAATGCATCTCTTAAGCCTCGTCACTGCGGGGTTGAACCTCTCGATGAAGCCGACGGTCAGCCGCAGCCCCTTAGACCTCGCCAACTCAAGCATCATCTCCGCCTCCCTAGAGCTGCTGGCCATCGGCTTCTCGACGAAGACGTGCTTCCCAGCATTCAGGGCCTCCATCGACTCCCGGAATAGCTCAGTGGACCAGACGCATATGCTCACGGCGTCTATGCTCTCCTCCCTGTAGAGGTCCCGGCTGCTCGTGTATGGCTTCGCGCCGTATCTCCCAGCGGCCTCCTCGGCTCTCCGCCTATCTATGTCGCAGACGGCTACCAGCTCGGCCTGCGGAATCTCGCTTAGAACCCTAGCGTGGTTTCTCCCCCAGAAGCCGGCGCCTATCACGCCTATCCTCAGCTTCTTCATCTCGACCATACCCCTCTACCTAACCCGCGGTATATGAATCCCTCCCTTTCAGCCTCAGCCGGATCGATTATGTGGGCGAGATCGACTATCACGGGTGGCTTCCTCATCATCGCCTTGACCCTGCTGAGCCTCAGGTTCCTGAATCTCTCATGCCCAACAGCTATGAGGAGACAGTCAGCCCGCTCCAACGTCTTCCCCAGCGTCTTCTCGGCGGGATACCCCATCTTGGAGAGCTCCTTATACGTGAAGTTTGGGTCGAAGACGCTTATCCTGCCTCCCCTCTTTCTGAGAAGCCTTATCAGATCGAGCATCTGGGATCCACGGGCCTCCCTCAAGCTTAGGCGGGGGGAGACGCCCAGAACAGCGATCTTCGATCTCTTAACGGTCTTCTCGCATGAGTGAATCGCGTCCTTTATGAGGTTATAAATGTGCCTCGACGCTTCACGGTTCATTCTCCTCGCCAATGCGGCGATCCTAAGCTTAAGCCCCATCGTCTCCGCCTCTGATATGAGGAAATACGGGGTCTCCTCAGCCCCTCCGTCGAGGCTCGGAGAGGATAAGTGGCAGAGGGGCTGCCTATTCGCGGCTCTCTGGACCTCGACATAATCGATCCCCGCCCTCTCGCAGAAGGCGGCGAGCTCATTCGAGAGGGCTACGCATACGTCTCTGTATATGTCCCCGAATAGGACAGCGGCCTCAGCGGCCTTTATGCTGCTGACCTCGACGAGTTCCCCCCTAATCACTGTTTTCAGGATGGCTTTAGCGGCCTCCATGCTTCGGCTGTTTATGGCCGCGATTATCCTTGAGTGCTCCTTGAGCTGGCTCAGCGACGCTTCAGCCGCGTATCCAACCGGGCTATATGCGAGTCCAAAATCCACCCCCGCCTCCAGCCCCGAGGCCCTCTCCAAAGCCTCGACTATCAGGCCCTCGGTTATCGAAGGGGCCACTGGGCTTTGAACGATTATCAGCGACCCGGGCTGGAGGCTCAGCCCTATCATTCTACAGGTGGCCTCCAGGCCAGCGTATACGGGGCGTTTTTTCCCGTCTACGGGTATGTCAGCCGCCATCAGGATTATGTCGCTTCCTAAGACCGCTTCCTTCGGATTCGTAGCGGCCCTAAGCCTCCCCCTCATCAAGTTTCTCTTCAGCATCTTGTTAAGTTCAGGATCATCGAAGATGCCTGTCCCCTCGTTTATCTGCTTTGCGAGGTAGGGGTCTGGGCTGAAACAGGTAACCCTGAAGTTCGCCTCCGAGAACAAGCAAGCCGTAGCCAAGCCTACTTTCCCACAGCCGATTAGGAGTATGCTATGCTTCTCCCGTTCCTCGGGGCTGGTTAAGTCTGCCTCCCGAAGCGCCATCGCTACAGCCATACCCCAATCTTCCCCGCAGAGTTCTCCTGATGCGTGAGATTTATCTCCTAAAGGCATCCTCTTCGAATCAGATGTGAAGAGGATACAATCCATCAAATGAGGCTGATCCATTAATAAATTCTTATAACATGTACCCGGCGCCAAGTTGAGGGTCAGGTGGGGAAGATCCGTTAAAGCCTCTTGATGGATCTGGGCTTCTCCATCGGGATACGGCGGAATTCTGAAAATAAATGGGGAGGGAGGTTCTCACTCGATTATCTTGTAGACCCTGTCTCCTTCCCTTACTCTCTGCTCCACCTTCAGTCCGATGCTCTGGCCCGCTTCAGCCGTCTCAACGTTTTTATGCTCTATCTGCATCGACTGCACAGTCTGCTCGAAATTGGTCGTTGCCCCCTGAATCAGGATTCTGTCACCTATCGATAACTTGTCACTCAACTCTACAACGGCCACGCTTATCCTCGTGAAGTAGTGCGTAACCTTGCCTACTTCCTTCAATTCCCTTTCAGACATATTTTTCACCCCACAATCAAGAATAAGCGGCTGAACTTAAATTATTTTAGATCCCTTCCATCCTAAGCCTCAAACATCCAGCCTCACCGATCCCAGCGGCATCAAATGCTAATATGCCGGAGGCCGCTGAGCCCTGACCAAAAGACTTAAAATTACACCTCCACATCGGATTATCTCGAACAATAAGCGGGGGTGTCCGAGTGGTCAAAGGAGGCAGGCTTAGGACCTGCTGGCGTAGGCCTGCGCGGGTTCGAACCCCGCCCCCCGCACCAACCTAGTGCTAGACGTTCAATCTCCCTTCTCTTATCATCTAATTTGCTGGGGCTTGGTCAGAACTTGGATGTTTGTCGAATTCGTAACCCGTACGGTTCCAGTGGGTTCTGTTTGAAGAACAGTGAACTTTAAGGCTGCACCCAGCATAACCAGAGTCACGGAGTCTCCTTGCCGCAATACCCTTTGCAGTAGCCCATCCTTTACGAACTTGGCAAATTCTTCATCTAGATTTATTTTCAATCCAGCTGTAAAGGCCTTGAAATCCATGGAGGTTACTTGAATTCGAATGACCTCCGCATCCTTCACCTCGGCCTTTCGAACCTCAACAAATTCGCCATATCCTACCCCTGCATTGTTACAAGTTATATCGTCGATACGTATGATCTTTTCATCTTGATCTTCTGGGTATGCTTTCCAAGCTAATAATGCAGTGGTTCTCTTACCAGTAATCTCGATTGGGTCGCCCGGTGATGTTCCGAGATTTTTCATGGTTTTCTCGTGAATCCTAGCTATTCCTCGATTTACGTCACGTTTTTTGATCTGCTTAACCTAAGTCGGACAGAAAGGAGGTCTGAAGTCGAACTGGGAGATTTTAGTGTTCTAATTATGGAAGCAAGTACATTTAAGAAGAGTAAGCATGCTTTTCCGGCCGCGGTGGCTACGTATTTTCCTCGTTCCTTCTCCTGCTCAACCAGATCGGCTTCCATGAGAGTATTGAGATGATGATAAAGAGCTCCATATTTCGCG
>LUCF01000020.1 GCA_001593845.1 Candidatus Bathyarchaeota archaeon B63
CTTCTCCCAACATCCTCAGTCGGGTGGAGAAACCCTCGGATGAGGGAGTAGAAGGCCGGGAAATCCTCATCGTCCCCATGGATCTCCGCTAATGCCCTATCGACGGACCTCCTGCCAGTCCGGTCTAGGAGATCCGTGAACTCCTTGAGCTTCCCAGCCAGTTCCGAGAAGAAGCTCTTATCAAGGAATCTTAGAGCCGCCTCCTTCTCAGCCTCCCTCCTCATGAGGATGAGCCGCTTGGATGGTGAGCCTGACGACCCGATCTTCTCGATTATCCTTGCGAGGCGCCCACGAGCCTCCCTGGGCAGGCCGCTAAGCATGAACATGAGAACCCCATATACGGTGTCCCAGTCATTATTGAAGCCCCCGGTCCCCCTGAAGCGGTAGATTATCTGGTCTGAGATGAGCCCTTCTGGGAGGATGCATCCGGTCATGGCCCCGAGTATGTAGGCAACGGACTTGGAGATCGCCCTGTTGTAGGAGCCCCTGACATCGATGAGAACCCCGTCGCAGTCGAAGATTATCCCCTCGACGCTTCTTATCCGGCTGACGCTGTCTCTTCTGACGTAGGCCCTTCCCGAGCCGAGTTTAATGACGAGATAATCTGTCCGCCGCAACTTACGCCATGACCTCCCTCAATGAGTCGAGGAACCTCTCCATCAGCCGGGGCGGCGCGACCGTGACCCTCAGGCAGTTTTCCCACCTCACCACCCGGCCGATGTTCCTTATGATGACCCCCCTCTCCAGGAGCCTCTCGTATATCGTGCTTGAGCTCTCATCAACCTGGAAGAGGACAAAGTTCGTCTCCGAAGGGAAGGCCCTGACCCCGCGTATGCCGTTCAGCCCCCTTATCAGCCGATCCCGTTCGATCCTGACCCTCCCGATCGCTTCCTTGATGACCTCCAGATTATCCAGGATCATCCGCGCCGCCTTCACTGCTAGGAGCGAGACGCTGTAGGGCATCTGGAACTTCTCATCCATGACCTTGGCAAGCCTGGGATTGGCGACTGCGCATCCGATCCTTAAACCGGCCAAACCGAAGACCTTAGAGAAGGTCCTGAAGACGACGAGGTTCTCGAGCTCCTCTGTGAGATTAACAACGGAGCCCCCTGAGAAGTCTACGTAAGCCTCATCGACTGCGATCACCCCATCGAACTCGTCGGCTAGACGCTGTATGTCCCCCGGCCTGAAGCGGTTCGCCGTTGGGTTGTTCGGGGAGCAGAGGAGCATAAGCCGGGTCCTCCCAGTCACAGCTCCAAGCATAGCCTCCACATCGAGGGAGAAGTCCTCCCTGAGGGACACAGGCTTGTAGACCGCTCCTTGGATCTCCACGCATCTCCTATATATGGAGAACGTAGGTGAGATCGTTACGGCCTCATCGCCACGCCTGAGCATCATCCTGCAGAGGATATCGATGAGCTGATCGCTCCCGGTTCCCATCACGAGCTGGCTTGGATCAGCATCGACGTACAAGCCGAAGGCCTCCTTGAGCTCCCTTATCTCGTCCCTCGGGTAGATCCTCGGATCGATCTCCTCCGCTGCCCTCCTAAGTATGCTCCTGAGAAAATCGAGCGGGACGAAGAAGTTCTCGTTAGAGTTGAGCTTCAAGACCTTAGAGGGGCTTATTCCAAGCCTCCTAGCCAGCCCCTCAACCGTCACCCCTACGTCGTATGAGCTTAGCCTCTGAGCCTCCCTGAGTACCTCGCTGATCACCCTTTTCCCCCGGCTAATCATCACTGAGTCTCCTCTCAACGGCCAATGAATGGTTAAGCAGGCCCTCACTCTCCGCCAGCGCCCTCACATCCTCTCGGAGCTCCCCAAGCATCTCAGCTGAGCATTCAGCTATACAGAAACGCTTAACAAAATCGAGGATGGAGAGCCCGGAGTAGACGCGGCTGGACCCCCCAGTCGGTAGGACATGAACCGTTCCCAAGCAGTAGTCGCTTACGGCTACGGGTGTGTTCTCCCCAACGAGGATGAGGCCGGCGGACGTAACCTCAGCCGCTACTTCCCATGGGTCCTCCGTCATGACCTCCAGGTGTTCTGGGGCGAACTCGTTAACGGCCTTAACGGCGTCCTTCAGGCTCCTGCAGATCAGTATTAACCCGTTCCTTGAGAGGTTCTCTGATATGAGTCTCCCATCAGGCGAGGACCCTATGCGGCGCCCAATCTCCTCCGCGACTCTCTCCGCGACTCTCCTGGATGTTGTCAGAAGAACGGAGACCCCGTCTAGGTGCTCCGCCTGGGAGATCATGTCCAAGGCGAGGAGCCGCGGATCAGCCGAACCATCAGCGATTATGGCTATCTCGCTTGGGCCTGCCGGAAAATCGATCGGGACATCCCTCGAGACGAGGATCTTCGCCGCCTGGACATACCTGTTGCCGGGACCGAAGATCTTCTCAACAGGCCTAACCGTTGAGGTTCCGTAGGCCAAGGCGGCGACGGCTTGAGCCCCGCCCAGCCTGTAGACCTCATTCACCCCGCAGATATCAGCGGCCACAAGCACGGAGGGGTCAACCTCGCCTCCCCCTTTGGGAGGGGAGCAGAGAGCTATCTCCTCAACCCCGGCTACCCTCGCCGGGGCGGCCATCATGACCACGCTGCTCGGGTACGCCGCGCCCCCGCCTGGAACGTAGCATCCAACCCTACTGATGGGCGAGGCGCAGCTCACGATGCGGAGGCCGTCCTCTTCGTACTTGAACTTGATCCTCCCAAGCATCTCCTTCTGGAAGGCTTCTATGCGTGACTTGGAAGACTCGATCGCCTGGATGAGCCTGCCGCTTACCTTCTCATAGGCCTCCTCGAATTCTCCGCGGGTTACAAGCAGGGAGTCCGCTGAGAGCCTCACACCATCGAATCTCTCCTCGAACTCTATGAGGGCCTCGTCTCCCCTCCTCCTGACCTCCACGATGATATCGTTCACGTACCTCAGCAGCTCGGGGCTCAGCCACCCCCTCCTCGGCCATCTCCTGTTGAGGAGATCCTCTGGAAGGGAGGGGCCCTCAAGCATCCTGATCGCGGGTTTCCCCTTCATCAATATTCTCTCCTATGCCCGCCTCATCCAGCAGCAAGACTTGACGCGGCTCATAGACGACCAGTCCCTGCGCAAGGCTCCTCAGCGATGGAAGTATCTCGAGGAAGCGGTCCCTATCGATCACGGTATTCACGGAGTACCAGCCCTCCTCAGAGAGGGGTGAGATCGTCGGCCTCCTCAAGGCCGGTAGGCTCTCAAGGAGCCTCTTGAGGTTCCCCTCGGATACATTGACGAATATGTGGAGCTTCTTCCTCCCATCGACTGCTCCTCTGAGGAGCGTCAGGATATCGTAGATCTTCTCCCTCTTCTCGGGGTTCTTCAATGAATCCTTATTGGCTATGAGGATGGCTGTTGACTCCATAACCGTCTCTATAGGCTTAAGGTTATTCCGCTCCAGTGTCATTCCGGTCTCGATGACGTCTATGATTGCATCCGCATTCTCAGGGGGCTTCGCCTCAGTAGCGCCGAAGGAGAGGAAGATGGCGACGTTCTCGTTCTCGCCCTTCCTCCACCACGGGGTCGTCACGACTGGATCCGCATCCCCGTAAACCCTCTGATATGCTGGGTTACCCTTGAGATAATCAGCGGAGATGTTAAGGTACTCCGTTGAGAGCCTCAGCTGCCTCCTCTCCTCCGCGAACCTCTCGATAAGGTCTGAGAGGGAATTCACCTCAGTCCAGCTCTCAGGAACAGCGATCACGAGCTCGACTCTCGAATACTCAAGATCCAGCAGAACCTCAACCTCGGCCCTAGTCTCACGTAGCCAGTCAAGCCCCGTTATCCCGATGTCCTGCTGACCCTCACTGACGAAGATGGGGATCTCCTGGGGCCTTAGGATCTTGATCTCTATCCATGGATCATTTATCGCGGGCCTGTAGGAGGCCTCCCGCCATGAGATCCTGTATCCCGCCCGCTCAAGCATCCTGAACGTAGGCTCAGCCAGGTGGCCCTTAGGTATCGCTAACCTAACTTTCTCCAAACTCATCACCTCGAACCCAAGCATAAAGGGGGATGATGCGGATGAAAAGACGGAAAGAAGAGATGCCGGAATGATCATGTGGAAGAGAAAAGTTTAGAGAAGCCGGGTTTACCCTACGTTGGCCGATGATGAACGCGGACGCCTCGTGTGAACTTGATCCCTCACTTCATTCCCTCGCAGAATAACGCTGAGGGCTCAGAGCATATAAATTTTTCTATGCACTATTTTTGGCCCTTCCTCATGTACTTGGCCAATGCAGACTTAACATCCAGCCCCTCATGAACTATGCCGCAGAGAACCCGAACCATCTTTGCGGGGTGCTTATGCTGGAAGACGTTTCTCCCGGTCGCCGCTCCCGCCCCGCCTGCACGTATAGACTCGTAGACCATCTGGCAGAACTCCTCCTCCGTCTCCGTCTTCGGGCCGCCGGCCATCACAACTGGAACGGGGCAGCCTTTGATTACCTCCCTGAAGGTCTCCTCGCTCCCCGTGAAGTTCGTCTTTACTATGTCGGCTCCGAGCTCGGCGCCTACGCGGGCGGCATGCTTGACGGCCTCGACGTCGTATGGGTTCTTGATCCTCTCCCCCCTGGGATAGACCATCGCGAGGAGCGGCATGCCCCACTCCTCACATGCCTTCGCGACGGCTCCGAGAACCTTGAGCTGAGCCGGCTCCGTCTTGGATCCCACGTTTATGTGGACTGAAACGGCGTCTGCGCCCAGCTTTATAGCCTCTATGACATCCGCGACTAGGACCTTATCGTTGGGGTCTGGGCCTAGAACCGTGCTCCCGGAGAGATGCATTATTAGGCCTATGTCCCTGCCGTAGCCCCTATAACCCGCCCTTATTATGCCCTTATGGAGGAGAACTGCGTTCGCTCCGCCCTCAGCCACCTGATTCACTATGGACCTCATGTCTTCCAGTCCCTGGATCGGGCCTAGGGTCAAGCCGTGATCCATGGGGATTATAACTGTTCTCCTAGTCTCCCTGTTCATTATTCTGTCTATCCGTATCTTCTTCCCGATCTCTGTCAATCTCGACACCTTCTGAGGAGCAAAGGGCTCCCTACCGTAAGGTTACCGTAACAATAGGGAGATTTCAAAAATAAAAGATTAATCCTTACTGGATGCCTCTGCATTCCCAACCCCGGCGATGACGATCTCCCCTTTCACAAGGTTTATATATGACATATGCAGAGAAACCGGAGCTCGGAGACTCCTCAGTTGATAAACAAGGTTGCATATCACAGCCGGCGTATAATTGGGAACCTCTACCCATTCACCTATCATGCTGGCTGTTATCCGATGTTTTAGATGAGGAGCCGACCTCGCCTTTTGGATCTCGGCTCTTCCCTTTTGGGGTTGTTGGGAAATGAATGAGAAGAAAGGGAGAAGGTCTCTCGGATGCCTCGTCGTTAAATTCGGCGGTTCAAGCCTCGCGGACGGGCCTAGAATAGCGAGGGCCATAGAATCCGTGATAAAAAAGGCGAAGCAGGGAGCCCGGATAGTCGTTGTGGTCTCAGCAATGGGCAGGACGACTGATGGTCTCATCGAGGCTGCAACCCAGGCATGCATGGGGAAGACCCCCGGAGACTCCCTCGACGACATAATGGCGATGGGAGAACGGACGAGCGCGAGGATCTTCTCAGCCGGACTGAGGGCCCGGGGACAGAAGAGCCTATACTTGGACCCGGCTAGGCCTGACTGGCCGATCATGACCGACGACAGATTCACCAATGCAAGGCCGATTCTCAACCTATGCGAGGGGCTCATCCGGAAGACCATCATGCCCCTCATCGAGGATGGGGCGGTGGTCGTTGTCCCGGGCTTCATAGGGAAGACTGAGGATGGGCGGGTTACGACGATGGGCCGCGGCGGAAGCGACATAACCGCGCTTATCCTCGCAAAGGCGCTCGCCGCGGATCAGATCATAATGGTCACGGATGTGGAGGGGATAATGACGGCTGACCCGAAGGTCATCAAGAACTCGAAGAAGCTAGATGAGATAACGGTAGATGCTCTTGTGGGGCTGGCTGATTCCGGAACAAAGTTCATCCATAAAAAGGCCCTTCGATACAAGGATTCAGACACAGACATAAAGGTCATCAACTGCTCATCAGGGGACCTCGACGCTGATGGAACCCTAATCCATGGGAGCTTCCCAAACGAGATAATAGTCGACTCATACGCGGAGCCAGCGATGGCCGTCACGATAGTTGGGGAGAGAGCGTCAGAATCATTTGAGACCCTTAAAAGCATCTTGGGGGAGATCGAGAAGGCTGATCTCTCGCTTCTGGGAATGTCCATTAACCGCAACTCGGTGATCCTTTACCTACCGATGAGGGGCACTGACGATCTGCTTGAGGCTCTTCACTCGATAGTCGTCAGGGATGAGAGGGCAATAGCTCTAGCTGTAAGGAAGAACCTGGCATTCATCAGGGTGAAGGGGGTGGGGTTAGAGGAGACCCCGGGCGTCATAAGCAGAATCACCAGCGCCCTAAACTCTGCGGGCATCAATATTTATGGGATCTTCACGATAACCTCCAGCGTCGAGCTGTTCGTCGACCTAAATCTGAAGGAGAATGCCATCAGCCTGATAAGTGAGGCGCTGGAGGCCTATAATGAGATGAGCCGTCAGAGAAATGAGGAGGGATAAGGGCGGAGAATGAGAGAGCTCTGGATAAGGGTTGACCCCTCTCTTCCGCCTGGAAAGAAGAGGAGACTCATAGGGAAGGCAGCGAAGTTCACATCTACCTTCGTAGTAGATCCGGTGGATGTGGAGACCGCGAGGGAGAGCGGGGCTGAAAGAATAGTCTCCAAATCCGAGAGGGGGGACATAATCCTCGTAGACTCCCCCGAGGCACTTAGAGCAGCCAAGAGAAAGAAGAGAAGGGTATGCGTCTACGTCTCAGTCAAGAATAAAGGAGACGAGAACGAGATAATCTCCGCCGCTGAGGCGTCAGCTGATTACGTGATTGCGGCCTGCCCGGACTGGAAGGTTATCCCCCTAGAGAACATCATAGCGGCGATCCATGGGAAGACCAGGCTCTTGGCATTAGCTTCAACCGTGGAGGAGGGAAGGACGGCCCTCGAGACCTTAGAGATAGGAGCGGACGGGATAGTCACAGACATCCAAGACCCAGAGGAGATAGAGAAGCTCCACAGCATCATAATGGAGGTCAAGACCCGGCCGTCAGAGATCAAGGCCTCAGAGAAGATATCGCTCCTGCCCGCTGAGGTCTCAGAGGTGAGGACGCTTGGCTCCGGCGCAAGGGTATGCATAGACACCTGCGACTTGATGAGGGAGGGCGAGGGGATGCTCGTCGGATGCCAGTCATCAGGCCTCTTCCTTGTGGAGGCGGAGGTCCATGAAACCCCATTCGTTGCGCCGCGGCCCTTCAGAGTGAACGCCGGCTCAATCGCGCTTTACGTACTCGCCCCAGGCGGAAAGACCCGGTACCTATCCGAACTGAAGGCCGGGGACGAGGTTCTCATAGTCGATCGGGAGGGAAATAATAGGACGGCGAATATATGCAGGGTCAAGATCGAGTGGAGGCCCCTGATCCTCGTCGAGGCCAAGTGTGAGGGCAGGACGGTCAAGACGATCCTCCAGAACGCCGAGACCATAAGGGTCATGACTGATAAGGGAAGCAGATCTGTGAGTGAGCTTAAGCCCGGAGATAAGGTCCTCGTGCACATCGAGGAGGGCGGGAGGCACTTCGGGGAGCTAGTAAAGGAAGAAAGGGTGATAGAGAGGTGAGGCCCAGAATCTGCGTTCCCATAGCCGCGAGGGAGCCCCCAGAGATCCCAGCCATGATCGAGAAGGCCGAGGCTGCGGGGGCTGACCTTATAGAGATACGTCTCGATTATCTGGATCTAAACCCATCCGAGGCAAATAAGATACTCGGAGATCTGGCCGGTAGCTCCTCAGTTCCCCTGATAGCGACGAATAGGGAATACTCGCAGGGGGGCCTCAGGCCGCAGGATGAGGAAAGCCGGGTTCAAGTCTTGATCCATGCTGCTGAGGCTGGGTTCAGCTACGTGGATGTTGAGCTCGGCACCGGTGACCTAGCGGCTCTCATTGATGAGGTTAGGAGTTACGGGTCGAAGCCCATAGTCTCCTTCCACGACTTTAAGGGAACCCCATCGCTTGGAGAGATGGAGAGGATAGTCAAGTCAGAGGTCGATGCGGGGGCGGAGGTATGCAAGCTCGTGACGGCCGCCCGCAGGATCGAAGACAACATCCGCTGCTTATTGCTGACGAGGAAGATGAGCAGGGTGACGAGGATCGTCTGCTTCGCGATGGGACGAAAGGGGCTGATCTCGAGGGTGCTCTCCCCAGTCTTCGGAGGCTACTTCACATTCGCATCGCTAAGCGAAGACTCGCAGACGGCCCCAGGTCAGCCCACAATAGAGCATCTAAGGTCCCTATACTCGGATCTGGGTGTCTACGATTGAGGATATCCGGGAAGACCAAGGTCTGCGCCCTCATAGGAGACCCTGTTGAGCATTCCCTCAGCCCCTGCTTCCAGAACGCGGCGTTTATGCATCTCGGCTTGGACTTCGTCTATGTCGCATTCACGGTCAAGGCTGGGGAGCTGAGAAGCGCGGTCATGGGCCTCCGCAGCTTAGGGCTCCACGGGTTCAACGTCACGATGCCGCACAAGATAAGCATAATCCGGCACTTGGATGAGCTGAGGGGGGATGCGGAGAAGATAGGGTCAGTCAATACCGTTCTGAACAGTGACGGTAGGCTGATAGGGTACACGACGGATGGGATCGGCGCCCTAAACGCTCTGAGATATGAAGGCGTAGACCCGGCTGGCAGGAAGATAGTTATTCTAGGCGCTGGTGGAGCCTCAAGATCAGTCTCATTCGCTTTAGTGAGGGAGGCCGGGGAACTCGTGATACTGAACAGGACTGTTGAAAGGGCGGAGAAGCTCGCCTCAGATCTGAAGAGGCTCAGTATGGGGCATGCAAGTGTGAGGTATGGGAGGCTCACTGAGGATTACCTGAGTAGGGAACTGGAGGATGCTGATATACTGATAAATG
>LUCF01000021.1 GCA_001593845.1 Candidatus Bathyarchaeota archaeon B63
GCATTTAAGGGTCACATCGGAGCGCCACCATCAACATCTTGTTGCAGATATCCCCTATAGGTGAGGGCGCATATTATCCAGCATCGTTCAGTCTCCCTTCTAGATTTTCTCACAAACCCAAAGAGATATTCGAAGCCTAATAACAATGGAATGTTGAAGTCAAGCCTTTTCTGAAAACAGAAAAACCAACAAAGTCATAGGTCTAAACTTAAGGATTCACAATGCCTGTTTATACACCCGAAAGCACACATTTTAGAGGAGAGTTAGAAGAGGAAAGCTTCGATTTTTCTCAGCTTGCCCGTAGTGGTGTCCGGGAGAAAACTCGCTAACTCAACACTTGTGACCCCCAAAATTATGGAGTCGTTAACGTCAAGTTTTCTCAATGCTTTCTTAACCTCCCCGTCAAACTCCACCACAAGAACCTTCTCATAATCCAAAACCTCATCTTCAACGGTTAGCTCCCTAACTATGGCTATCTCTCCAACGAGTTTATGCCCAGTGGCACTCGTCAGCGACCGCTTTCTACTCGTATATGTAACACCTATGGCTTCAGCTAAACTCCTATCCACAACGGTCATAATAGCCCCAGTATCAACCAGAGCTCTACATTTCTCAGAGCCCCTAAGCCCCTTCAGCGTCACCTCGGCTTTAACAATCATTTTTTCCTCTCCAACGGAAGAAACAACCCAAGACAATCTTATGTCTACGCATTCTTAAATGTGATGTAATCGTAAGTTTGTAGCTGATCATTGAGGACTTTAACTTCGCCTCGAAACCGGGAAGAAACCAGCAATGCCAGAAAGCCACATGGCAACGGCTGACCTGAAAATGAAGGGGGCTTCGGGGTTGAAGAGCAATGAATGAGAGAGAAGAAAGGATTAAACTTTAAAATCTGCCTGTCCACCTTAGCGATCCGGATAGGAAAGCGCAGATAATTCGGAACAATTACAACTATGGCGAGCAGATGGCGGAGGCCGTGGATGGCATTTGTAATCTTCATGGCCCTTCCTTTTGGGAAAGGCTTTTATACGCTTAGGTACATTTCGGTACGCAAACGCCCCATTTTGGGCTTTAATCAGAGATGAACCGCGTGAACCCATTATGGACGCATCCGGCATGAGGGGAGAACGAGGATGAATCGCGGAAGACTCATAATGGTCCCAGGCCCGACGAATGTTCCGGACCGCGTTATGAGGGCGATGATCAAGCCCATGATAAGCCACAGAAGCCCAGCCTTCAGGAGGCTCTTCGAATCCCTAACTGAGAACATGAGGTACCTCTTCCAGACCCAGGGGGACGTCTATGCCTTAACGTCCTCCGGAACCGGCGGGGTTGAATGCATAATCAGCAACACTGTTAATCCGGGAGATAAGGTTGTGATCCCCGTCTTCGGCCTCTTCAGCGAGAGGATGAAGGAGGCGGTGATTCGAAGAGGAGGCAGGCCGATCGAGATTCCCTTCGAGTGGGGTGAGGCTCCCTCGGCGGAGCGGATAAAGGAGGCTGTGGAGGCTGAGGATGAAATAAAGGCCATAATGATAGTCTATAACGAGACGTCTACGGGCGTCACCGTTCGAGACCTCCCAGAGATCGGTAAAATAGCGGAGGAGAATAACCTCCTACTCGTCGTCGATGCAGTCTCGATCCTAGGCGGAGATGAGCTGCCCGTTGACAGGTGGGGCGTGGACATCTGCGTCACAGCCAGCCAGAAGTGCTTGGCATGCCCACCTGGACTCGCCCTATTCTCGGTAAGCGAGAAGGCATGGGAGGTCATCGAGGAGACCCGTAGGCCCTTCTACTTCGACATAGCGATGATGCGGAGCTTCAGCCGAAGGAGCGAGACCCCATTCACCCCGGCGATCCCCCTCTTCTACGCCTTAGATGAGGCTCTGAGGATCATACGTGAGGAAGGCCTGGAACGGAGGTTCCGCCGCCACAGGATCTGCAGCGAGGCCTTCTACGACGCGATAGAAGCTATGGGGCTCAAGCCTCTCCCGGAGGAGGCCGTTCGATCCAGGACGGTGATAACATTCAGGAGGCCCGTGGGGATCGATGGAGCCGCCGTCAGGAGGGTCATGGATGAGGAGTACGGCGTTGTGATCGCTGGCGGCGCCGGGAAGCTCAGGGATGAGACGCTGCGGATAGGATGTATGGGGATAATATCCGAGGCCGAGACTCTGCTGACCGTGAATGCGCTGGAGAACGCGTTGTTGGATCTGGGCTACAACGCGGAGAGCGGGGTGGGAATCGAGGCTGCGCGGAGGAGGTTCCGTCGGTAACGTCAGCTCCGCATTTGGCTCACCATCATTCATTCGGCGGCCCCTTTTGAGTGCCATGGGATCGTTGGTTCTTGGCGGGCCCGGGGCGATTTGAACGCCCGACCTCAGGCTTTCTTCACATTCAAGCCTGTTCCGAAGGCTTACGCCTCTTCTGCGCCCTATCCAGCTAGGCTACGGGCCCAGTCCTCTCGCGGCTTCCCATCGAGGTTAAGCCCGGACCGTCAAGATAATCTGATCATCGGATAATATAAGCAGTTGGATTCTCCAAGTGCAAGGGGACTCATCGCCCAGTGAAAAATAGGGCGAGATCACCCGTAGGGGCCTATTTTTCCAGCGTCTTCTCCAGAAGCCTCCGTATCCTCTTCAGCTCGCTGAGGATCTTTACGTTGATGTCTTCTCCGCGGGGCTTTGGTTCTTCCTCGTAGGTCTCTATAGCCACGGGCTTCTTCCTTTTAACCAGTTCCATTATCACGTTCTTCAGTTCTTCAAGGTTTTCTATTCCCTCTATTCTTATCTCCGCTCTGACCGTTCCGGAGTAGCCTGCTGTTTGGATCTTGAGCGTTCCGATCCCGAGTATCCTTGAGATGGGACCCTGGCACACATCGATATTGGTTATTCTGTTGTAGGGCACTACCCCCGCATGTTTGAACCATACGCCTCTCCTCCATAGGATCTCATCCTCAGCGAGCCTGTACGTTATCGATTCATAGTACTTTGGGATCCATCCGGCTGCGAAGGCTAGGACGGCTATGACCGGTATAGTGATGATTACCTTAACTGCGGGTGGGGGGAAGAATAACACGGGAATGTACCATGTCAGGACGCCGAAGAGCGTTATAAGCAGCAGATAGATGTAGTATAGCCTCTTGAATTGAGGCGCCGGCTTGAATTCCTCATTGATTCTTATCCCGGACCTCTCATGCATCCCCATCACATGTATGAATGGTCTATATAACGGATGATTATTTGGTCCTTATCTGGCTGAGGTCTCCGTTGAAGGCCGCTTTAAGAACCCACTTCATGTACTTCTCTATATCACCAGCCTCGGGGTCGAGGGGAACAGGCATGTTGAGGAGCTTCATCTTCAGCTGCGGATCCTTCGCAGCCTCAAGCATCCTCCTCAGGTGATCCTCAGTCGCGCCGGCCTCACTCAGGGTGGTTGGGAAGCCAAGCGACCTGTTGAATGATATCATGGCCTTCGCCACGGCCTCCCCGAGGTCCCTCGCTCCGAGGCTCCTTAGATCAGCATCCCCGGGGATGAATCCCGCCTCCCGGAGTATCTCCCCAACGGCGATCAGCTGGTCCCGGATGCTCGGCGAGAAGAAGACCGTGTAGTATGGGAGGAGAATCGCGCATGCCCTTCCGTGGGGGAGGATGTCCACGAGGGAGAAGCTCCCCAAGTGGGGGCCATTGGTTCCCCCGATCATTATTGAGTACCCGCCGAGGTCTGTTCCGAGCCCCAAAGCGACCCTAGCGTTGACATCGTCCTCCAAGGCGGACTTCAGGTTATTTATGATCAGTTTGAACCCAAGCGTGGTCAGGAGCCTCGACCTCTCATAGTAATCCTTGCCAGTTGCCCCCATGAAGACCTCCCAGAGGTGGGATATCCCATCCAGCGCCCCGTCAAGCGTCAAGCTCCTCGGCGCGCCCAACGTGACCCCGTAATCGAAGACTGCTTTTGGAGGCGTGATCGCCTCATCAACGATCAGCTTCTTCTGTCCGACGAGTGGATCCGTGATGTTCGAGTACTTTGTGAGGTGAGCGGCGGAGCTCGCCGCCGTCTGAACGGCGATCATGGGGGTCAATTCTTTCCGGGTGGCCTCCCTAACCTTCGTCACCATCCCCGTCCCGAAGTACGGGTCGATTGTTCCGGCTGCGGCCCAGTCTACCCCAAGCA
Organism: Candidatus Bathyarchaeota archaeon B63; assembly: GCA_001593845.1. GTDB lineage: Archaea > Thermoproteota > Bathyarchaeia > Bathyarchaeales > DTEX01 > B63. The sequence goes on from LUCF01000021.1 coordinate 4,174, forward strand.
CCTCGGAGACCTCTGATGGCTTATAGGTGGCGAGGACGATCGCCGCCTTCACCCCATCTATTGTGCTCCCCCCTCCGAATGCTATTACGCTGTCCGGCTTGTGGCTGGATATCTGTAGGGCGATCCTGTATAGGTCTTCGCGGGGACAGTTCGGCCTGGCTCCGCGTATAACATCATACGAGACTCCCTCATCCTCTAGGGACCTTTTGATCCTTCTAAGGTGCTTCTCAGCCCATCTGGAGCTGCTTCCGACCAGAAGGGTTCTATCGCCGAATTCCTTCGCCGCTTCCCCAACCTTTTCGAGAACGCCGAGCCCAAATGTGTAGTTGTCTCCCTTCCATTCCTCCAGAAGCCTTCGGGCTTCCTCCTTCTCGGTCACCTCTTCCTTCTCCTCCGCTCTGCAAAATCAAAATTTTCAGGCTTTACCCATCCCATTCCGTGGGGCTGGGATCTACCGAGAGTATAGAACTAAGCATCTATTTTTCTCTTTTGGTAGCCCTCAGGATCCGGAAGCCTCATAAGCCCGGCTGGAAGTCAAAAGCTCTAAAAGCCACATCAGCGATGAGATTAAACGGAGAGTGGTGAGTTGCCAGGCCGAAAGAAGGTTTATGTGACGCGGGAACTGCCCGAGAAGGCCATGGAGACCCTTGAGTCAAGGTTCGAGGTTGAAGTCTGGCGGGATGAGATGCCTCCACCGAAGAGCATCCTGATGGAGAAGGTCAAGCAGGCGGACGGGCTGATCTGCCTGCTGACGGAGAAGATTGATAGGGAGGTCATAGAGGCCGCTGGTCCCCAGCTTCTGGGGATAAGCCAAGTAGCCGTTGGATTCGATAACATCGACTTGGAAGCCGCGACGGAGAAGGGGATATACGTGACGAATACGCCGGGCGTCCTCACGGAGACCACGGCTGACTATGCCTTCGCCCTTCTGATGGCTGTTGCGAGGAGGATAGCCGAGGCTGACAGGTACGTCAAAGCTGGGAGGTGGAGGGTTCCCTGGGGGCTCATGATGCTTCTAGGCCAGGACGTTTGGGGGAAGACCATAGGCATAATCGGTATGGGCCGGATAGGCTCAGCGGTCGCCCGCAGAGCAAAGGGAATGAACATGAGGATACTCTACTATGACTTGGTGAGAAGGGAGAAGCTCGAGAAGGAGCTCGACGCGGAGTACGTGGACCTCGAGACCCTGCTCAGGGAATCGGACTTCGTGACGATTCATGTTCCTCTCTCACCCTCCACCCGTCACCTCATAAATGAGGAGAGGCTTAGGCTGATGAAGAGGACAGCCTGCCTGATCAATACCTCAAGAGGCCCAGTCGTCGATGAGAAGGCCCTATACAAGGCTCTTAAGGAGGGATGGATCTGGGCTGCTGGGCTGGATGTCTGGGAGGAGGAGCCGACGAGCCCCGATAACCCGCTCTTGAAGCTGGATAACGTGACAGCCTCTCCGCATATAGCGAGCGGGAGCATAGAGACGAGGACCAAGATGGCGCTGATGGCCGTGGAGAACATGACAGCCATACTTGAGGGCAGGGTTCCACCTAACCTGGTGAACAGGGAGGTCCTGAAGGTGAGGCCTCCCTCCAGCTAGGTAGAATCCCCTCATATTTTCCGCCGCCTCCTCTGGTGGTGGCCGCTGAATCGGATGTAGATTCTCAATCGGGGTATGCTCAAACTCGGCTGGGAGGATTCTAACTTTTAACTCGGCATTTTACGGTCGGCCTCTCCAGATTCTAGGCCTGAAATGACCATCATGACAGCGTCCTCCCTTGTGTTTCTTGATGTCAAAAGGTGACCAGTTTGGGTCTTCGAATAAATTAAGTGGTATTTAACAGTAAACTAAATCAGTCTTTCAGTTTTTATGAGCTCATTCAGAAAACTTAAGAACCCAGCCGCTTCTACAGAATTATCCGGAGTAGATTAGAAAAGATGTCCTGCGTGGTAGATGAGGCTTTCCCCGATGCTGCTCAAGTGCCTTGGAGGTCCTTAATGAATGGTCAACGCGGAACTGGATGAGCGGTCTCCTCGCATCGACATCGTCGTCTTCGACTTGGACGGAACGATCCTTGAACGAGGGAAGGTTATACCTCAATCTGTAAAGAAGGCTCTAGGCGAGGTGGTCAAGCAGGGTGTGAAGATAGCGACTGCCTCTGGAAGATGTATGGAGGATCAAGTTAGCATCCTCGAGAGAAACGGGCTCGGCGCGACATCCGGCTTCCCGCACTTCATCATCTCCGACGAGCAGGAGATTTATTTCCTGATGAATTCCCGCTACGAACCTTACGAACGTTATAATTATGAGATGCGGCGCGCCTGGCTGAGAGTCTGGCCTGAGGCTAGAAAAATGGTTAAAGCCGAGTTAAAAAGGCTCAGTGCAGCCGGCATCCCTGTCCGCCTCGAATTCAGTGATTTAGAAGTAGAGAGGCAGCGGGGAAAAATTACACTCTTGTTTGAGAGGATCGATGATGCAAAGGCTGAAGAATCCTACCTGAAGACGCTGTTTCCCCCGAATGGTCCTCTTACATGTAATCGGCGATTTAGCGCTGTCCAGATTCTTCATTCCCGCGCTGGTAAGGGGAACACGCTGAAGGCTCTATCAGAGTACCTGAATGTCTCTCCGTCGAGAATCCTCTGCGTTGGGGACTCGGCGCATGACATATCCATGCTTGATGGGCGCTATGGTTTTCTCTCGGCGACGACGTCAAACGCTGAGGAAGAGGTGAAGGAGGCGGTTCGCTCCTGCGGAGGTTACGTCGCCTCTAAGCCGTGCGGCGAGGGGGTCCTCGAGATCCTGCATAAAATGGGGCTTCTCGAAGCGTCCGGAGAGAGAAGGGATGAGGCCTGTTAAGATAGGGGTTGTAGCCGATGTTCATCAAGGACCGCTTGACATCAGGGATCACCTGAAGAGATTTGTGCGTGACATGAACAGCAGCTTCCTTCCAGACCTGGTGGTGGAGCTCGGCGACCTGCTTGGTTACCCAGCGAACGAGGAGGAGTTAAGGAAGATAGATGCAGAATACGCAGAGTGCAGGGCTCCCCGCTACTATGTTATGGGGAATCATGACCTGGCCAGCGTAGACAGGTCGAGGTTCAAGAAGGTTCTGCGAATAGAATACGATTGGACCTCAACCACGGTGGACTTTCTGCACATAGTCTTCTTGGACGGTGCGTGGGGCAGGTGGGGGCCCGATAGGGGAGCCGGCCCATCGGGCCATATACCCGAAGAAGAGCTGGATTGGCTGAGAAGGGATCTGAAAAGATGCTCGGAGAAGCAGCCCATCATCGCTTTCTGTCACTATCCAATCCGCCACCCCAGAGTTCTAACAAGAAATAGCGAATTGGATAATGAGGATGAACTGATGAGGGTATTTGAAGGCCATAACCTCATAGCAACCTTCGGGGGGCACCATCACTACGGAAGCTACAACGAGGTCGGCCAGGTCCACCACATCTGCCTGCACAGTATGGGCTGGTGGGTCCCGGAGAAGATAACTGGGTCGTATGCGAAGATAATAATTACTCCAGAGAAGCTCATTGTGGAGGGCGAGGGCTCCCAAATGGATTATAGGCTTTCCATAAAGAGAGCAGAATAAGCGAATGCACTTCAGCGCGCTGCGGGAGGAGAGAAGAGGGAAAATGCGCATAAAATTCGGGGTTGTAACTGATGTACACCACGCAGACAAAGGTCAAGATCTCACAAATTATATGATGGCGTTTGTTAAGGATATGAATCAGAACTTCCATCCAGATTTTGTGATAGAATTGGGGGATTTCTATGGCGGCGTATCAGCCACTAAGGAGGATTTAAGGCATATAGATAGAATATTCAAAGGATGTGAAGCTCCAACATACTATGTTTTTGGGAATGTGGACAGCTGGTCTGACGGGGGCAAAGAAGGTTTTAAGGAGACTGTGGGAATCGACTACACCTGGTATTCGTTCGATATGAGAGGCTTCCACTTTATTCTTCTGGATGGAGCTTGGACGGAGGAAGGCAAATCCATCTCGCCGGACAACCATGGCGAGGCGCAAGTACCACCAGTTTATCTAAGGCTAGCAGATGGGGATAGATTCACCACACCGGATGATCCGATCGGGCATGTGGGGCACATCCCAAACCAAGACATCCAACGCCTCAAAGAAGACCTTGCTGCGACCCAAAAGAGGTCGATTGTGTTCTGCCATTATCCAATAAATCTTGGTCCTCACTGGGCCAGATTAGACAATGAAGCAGAAATAGTGGAAATCTTTGAGAAATCCGAGAAGGTAATAGCCGTCTTCGCTGGCCATCATCCGCTTTGTAGATACAAAGAGGACAACGGAATACACTACTTTACGTTACAAGGCATGGGACAGAATTGTGAAAGATTCGGATCATATGCAAAGGTTGTGATAACAGAAAACAAGATCATTATAAACGGTGAGGCAGAACAGACCAGCTATGATATTTCACTATGACAAGTAATGAGGCTACAATCCGGGGCGCCGGACTGCAAGAGGCTGAGAGAAGGCTACCGAGCCGTTAGCGGAAGGATGGGAACACTGGACATTGAGAGACATGTCCAGGAGATCAGCAAACTCGGCAAGGAACCTTAGAGGACTGAAGACGCGATCGACAGGGAAGGAGTGATGAGGGAGGCTCCACGATTAGCAATGTGCTTCCCTCTTAGAGAATATTAAGCTCCATTACTTAATTATCGGAGGCGACGATTTAAACCTCATAATAATGGGTTTATTACAGGGCTAAGCAGCCTAGAACACCCATGACGCAAACCTTAAAAAC
>LUCF01000022.1 GCA_001593845.1 Candidatus Bathyarchaeota archaeon B63
CATGATAAGCAAGATGAGCTGAGACGAATCGGTTTGAATGGGAAACGGAACGATAAACCTCAACTGAGACCACAAATCAAAGGTAATGAGAGGCGGCTTCGTTGGCTGGTGATCTCCGGCCTTCTCCTATTTCTCATCGGTGTGGGCGCTTGGTACTTGCTTCAGCACTCAGGCGAAGCCCCAGATTTCACCCTAACCGATCTGGAGGGGAATGTCTTCCGTCTAAGCGATTTCAGGGGCAGGGTTGTCCTATTAGAATTTATGGCGACATGGTGCGGGGCATGCCGGGCTTCAATGCCCAGCCTCAAGGAGATATGGACGAGATACAGTAGGCAGATAGTACTGATCTCAATAAGTGTTGACCCAGCATCTGATACGGAGGACGTTCTGATTGAGTGGACGAGGCATTACGGGGCTGGATGGATACATGCCCGGGACACATCTGATCCAAGGGTGACTCAGCTATATGGAATCAAGGTGATCCCAACCTACATCCTCATAGATAAGAGGGGGATCATCAGATACAGATATGAGGGATTAACCTCAAAGGAGACCCTATCTGAGAGGATAGCGGAGCTGCTAAGGGAGTAGCGGAGAAGAGAGATATGGCCTTAGATCTTCCGGGGCTTGCCTTTCCACTGGTGGCGGGGATCTTCTCCCTATTCTCGCCCTGCGGCTATGCCTTACTGCCGGGGTACATATCCTACTATCTGGGGTCCAGACTGCATGTTAGGAGGGCGGTCTCAGGCGGGCTTGTCTGCACGCTCGGCCTAATGACGATATTCATCCTCATAGGCGGATCAGCGTCAATCTTAGGCGCCCTGCTTCCCCAGGTCATCCCGATTCTGAACCTCGCGGCGAGTGCAATACTGATAATCATGGGCATAACTACGCTAATAGGGATGGAATTCTCCATACCAGTCCCAGTGAAAGCCGCAAAGCAGAGGGGGCTGCTCGGCATATACATCTTCGGGGTTGCCTATGGATTGGCGGCGGCTGGATGCTCCGCCCCGATATTCCTCTCGATCCTCTTCTACTCGATGGCGGGGGGACCCATCAACGGCGCCATAGTCTTCTTAACCTACGCTGTGGGAATGGGCCTCCCATTGATCATCACAAGCATCCTCGTAGCCGAGGCAAAGGAGCTGATGATCCGAAAGATTGCTGACTTCACTCCATCGCTCCGAAAGATCAGCGGCGCCACGCTGATATCCGTGGGCATCTATCTACTGTACTTCTATTATATAACCTACATGTGATCGGCCCATATGAAGCTCCGTGAAGTCATCTTGCGGTTGTGAAAATCAGAAGATATGTTGGTCTTCATGAACTTAGCTCTTATCTGTTTAGGTACAGATCCTTTATCGTTGGGACCTCCTCATCTGCCCGTTCAATGGATGCTGATGCGCCTTTAAGCAGGGGCATACCCGTCCCATCGGTATCTGAACGCAGTATAAAGTTGGCCCAGGGACCATAGGGCACAAACACAGCGCCTGGAGGCATTATCCTCCGGGATTTCCTGGCTGTTAGGACGACGGAGCCGAATTCCGTTGTCACCCTGACTCTGTCCCCATCTTTCACTCCAAGCTTTTTCATGTCCTCCGGGTTCATCTCGCAGATGGCTACGCTCTCCATGTATTCCTTCGATGCCTTGCCTATCTCCTTCCCGCATCCCTGATCGATCGTTCTACCGGTCAGGATTATGATCCTCAGCCTCGAGTCCCACCCTGATCCAAAGTTAAGCTGGATGACCATCCATTCGCTTGGATCATCCGTTAAAGATATACATGTCCCATTTAAAATGATTTGGACAACTAAAATGAATCTGGAGGGCTAAGAAGTGAAGGTTATACTTCTCGTTATAGATACTCTCCGTGCGGATCATCTGGGATGCTACGGCTATCACCGGGAGACATCCCCATGCATCGACAGGATAGCTGAGGAAGGAGTGCTCTTCGAGTACGCGTATCCAACCGATGTTCCAACACAGCCTTCATTCACTTCCATGTTCACGGGGCTTAGGGGGATAGAAACAGGGATAGTCTCCCACAGCCAATCAGAGGTACTCTCGGAGGATATCCCATGCTTTCCGGAGATACTCTCCCAGAAGGGGATAGCCACGGCCGCCGTCAGCACGCTTTATATGATGAGAAGATGGTTCGCCCGCGGCTTTCGGTACTACATGAACCCCGTGGCCGGGATAAGAATGAAGCTCCAACAGGTTGATGCTGAGGAGATTAACGGGGCGGCCTTACAGTGGATAAGGGAGAACCACGATAAGGACTTCTTCATGTTCATCCATTACTGGGATCCTCATAGCCTCTATCTTCCGCCTGAACCCTACAGGCGGCTGTTCTATGATGGAGACGAGTGCGATCCTGAGAACCATAGCCTCGACGAGGCGAAGAGCCAGCCCACCTGGCCCTTCACTAAGAGGCATCTGGACGCCATCAAGAAGGGCTTAACAGATATCGAGTATGTCATCGCCCAGTACGATGGGGAGATAAGGTACTCAGACGATAACGTTGCGGATCTCGTGGGGCTGCTTGAGGAGCTCGGGATATATGATGAGACCGCCCTGATAATCACATCTGATCACGGCGAAAGCCTCGGGGAGCATAACTTCTACTTTGACCACTGCGAGGTCTACGAGACCACAGTCAGGGTGCCACTCATAATGAGGTACCCAGCCATGATCCCCAAGGGAAGACGGGTTAAGGGGCTCGTGCAGTCGACGATAAGCCTCATGCCCACAATACTCGGCCTATTCGGGATTAAGCCCCCAGCCGGGCTTGAGGGAAAGAGCCTAATAGGCCTAGCGAATGGGGAGGAGGAGCCCTGCGAGGAGATATATGTGAATCAGGGCCTCTGGACAGCTAAACGCGCGATCAGGACCCGAGAGTGGAAGCTCATAAAGACCCTCGATAAGGCCTTCTGGGAGACCCCTGAGATCGAGCTCTACAACATGAGGGATGATCCGGGGGAGAAGGAGAACCTCGCTTCCGAATTGCCGGAGATCGTTGATGAGCTCGAGCTGAGGATGGAGAGGTGGCGGAGAAAAAAGCTGGGCAGACGTATCGACCCGTTGGAGCTCATCGTCAGCAGGGGGCTTCCGTCACGTGCATGGGTCGAGAGGGCGGTTGATAGGGAGGGGATGAGGGAGAGATACGCGGAGTGGAGGGCAAGGGTGGACAGAGCTGAGAGGAAACCCCATAAACCTTAACATTTACAATCAAATAAAAAAGGAGCAAAGCCATCCCAAGAGGATTCCTATGTAAACCCGGCTTCTTTATATAGGAACTATATAAAGAAAAAAATTTCCCAGCGCCAAACCATGCAGAAAAATTTGGTGGAGGGGAGAAGAAGAGCAGATGCAGACGGCTCACCTGATGGATGAGCATCCATCCTTAATATAAAGGATCCATAAAGGCATCCAACATGGATCCATGAAGTATATATAGCCTTTTTTCTCAGCGGCGCGGAGAGAACAGACCTTAGGCCGATTGTGATTACTTGGTAGATGGGGTTGCTATGATGGTCCCTCCCCGGAGGCTAACTTCCTGAAGTCCTCCTCGCCCTCCGCGTATCCAGAGGCTATTAGGACATCTCCAGCCTCGATCCTCGTCGTGGGCTTCGGCCGTATCCACCTCTTCCCCCTCTTTATCGCGAGTATCCACATCCCCGTCTCATCGGCGATCCTAGCCTCCTTTATCGTCTTCCCATTTAGCACAGACCGCTCCGAGACCATCGCCGACGTAACCGTCTCTTCAGCCTCCTCAACGGCGAGCTTCAGTATCGGGTGGGGCTTGAGCCTGCGTAGGACAACCTCGCCTAGCTTAGCCGCCGCATCGGCTATCTCCTCAGTGACGACGCCCAGCCTTATCAGCCCTAGGAAATCCTTCGATTCTTCAGGTGTGAAGCCGCTTGATAGGACTAGGAGCTCGAATCTCGTGTGGAGCTCATCCATGTGCTCCTCTAGCTCCTGAACCTCCTTGGCCAATTCGGGGCTGTTCAGGATTATCGATGAGTACGCAAGGTCAAGCATCAGCTCAGAGGTGTCCTTCAGCTCCACCAAGGCGTCGACTATCTTCCGGAAGTGCTCCTCATCCAATGGTCCTAATCCTCCAGTCTCCTAAGGGTCCCGGCTGATAGGCCCCTCAGCTCCTCGATTCCGGAGGGCGCTCCCCTCGCTATCAGCACGTCGCCCTCAAGTATCTTGTCCTCCCCTTTAGGGTCGATTATCCAGTCCCTCCCCCTACGGATCGCGATTATATCGACCCCTATCCTTGAGGCCAACCTGAGCTCCCTGAGCCTCCTGTCCACGAGGATCGAGCCCCGCTTAACCTCGAACCTCCCAAGCCTCTCCTCCACCCTCTCGAAGGCCTCCCTGACGGCTGGGTGGATGCCTATCCCCCGGAGAACAATGTAGGCTATGTCGGCCGCTGCGTCTGAGATCTTATCCGCTGAGCTGGAGACGAGTGAGACGCCTAGGAGGTCCTCAGCGTCCCTCGCATCCCGAGCCGCTATCATTATGTTCATCTTGAGGAGAAGGGCCAGCGTGTCAACCCTCTTCTCGAGCTCTAAGACGTCCTCTGCGAGTTCATGGCTGTTGAAGAGGGCTGAGGAGTAGGCTAGGTCAATCATGAGTTCGGAGATGTTCTTCATCTCGACAAGCAGGGTTCTGACGGGTATGGGCTTATACTCGATCCTTTCCCATTCATCCATAAAGCGTTGGACGCTCCAGAAGATACTTTAATGAATCGATATTTTAACGTTACTTATACTCAGCCCAGATTATAAGCCTTAAAAGGAAGAGCCTATATCTCTCTAAGGCATGATTAATGCTGGGGGAGACCCTGAAGTGTTACGGCTGAACGATGTTGAGATCGAGGATACCTACGCCGAGCTCTTCAACATGTGGGCTGGACGGGTCCTAATAACGGCTGAGAATGAGAAGTGGAGCCGGATAGCGGCTGAGGTTGCGACGGGATACGCCTCATCCATAATTGGGTCGCCAGCCGAGGCTGGGATAGAGGGGGATGTGAGCCCAGAGGAGACCCCGGACGGAAGGGTGGGGAAGCTCATCCAGATATATCATCACAGCAGGGCTGAACTTAAGAGGCAGATGATAAGCAGGATAGGGCAATGCATCATGACCTGTCCCACAACAGCGGCCTTCGATGGGCTGCCAAGGGCTAAGAGGAGGCTTAAGGTTGGGAGGAGCCTGAGGCTCTTCGGGGATGGATTCCAGAGGAGGGACGAGATAGCCGGGAGGAGGGTTTGGCGGATACCCACTATGGAGGGCGAGTTCATAGTCGAGGATAGCTTCGGGGCGATGAGGGCGGTGGCGGGAGGAAACTTCCTCATACTCTCAGAGAGCATGGAGGCCGGGCTTGAGGCGGCTGAGAGGGCGGTTGATGCAATCCGCCGGAACGTGAAGTACGTGATCCTCCCATTTCCAGGGGGCATCTGCAGATCCGGCTCTAAGGTCGGCTCGATGAAGTATAAGCTTCCAGCCTCGACGAATCATCCCTACTGCCCAAGCCTTAGGGGAATCGTTCCGGACAGCAAGCTTCCCCCCGAGGTTAAGAGCGTCTACGAGATCGTTATAAACGGGCTTGACTTGGAGAGCATAAAGAAGGCGATGAGGGAAGGAATAAGGGCGGCAGCTGAGGTCAAAGGCGTAGTGATGATATCAGCGGGAAACTACGGGGGGAAATTCGGCCCCATGAAGGTATTCCTCCGCGAGATACTGGAGCAGCCGGCTTAGACGGTCCTCAGCCTTCTCCTAACAGCCGGTTTCCTCTCCGCCAGCTCCTTCAGGGCGGACTCGAAGGTCTCATCTGGGAGCAGCTCACGCTCGATGAATAAGCCCGTTCTACCCACCTCATCTCTCCTCATCAAGGCTCGAACCCTATCCAGAACGGTCTCCAAGGAGACCCCGAGGATCTTCGCCGCTTCGCCCTCCCGGCCCACTATGCTGCTCTCGATGTGCCCCTCAGATGTAGGCTCGATCAGCATGAGCCTCTTATCCACCCCAGGAGACCTAGCCCCCCGCCTAAGCATCTCGAGGGTTGCCTCTCCACCGAACCTGTAGAACTCCCTCTCCTTCCTTCGGAGCTTCGATAGGGGGAAGGAGACTGATCTTCTCTCGTCGATCTCGATGTAGGCCTTTATAGAGTACGTCGGGGTGGCCTGAACCAGGACGCGTTTGGAAATCGGGATGCCGGATCTCTCCAGGGCGGTCTCAACTATGAAGGATGAGACGACCTCAGGGATGAATATGTCGATGTCACTCTCCTCTGAGACATCCCCCCTCGCAATGCTCCCATGCGTGACCGAGAAGACGCCGAACCCCTCAAGCGCCTCCATGACCTCCACTGCCTCCTCCCTCAACCTGCGGAGGAGCTCCCAACGTCTCCCGTCATACCTGACCTCTAATCTCTCAGCTCTGAGAAGGGGCTTCTTCGACATGCCAGGCCACCCACCATTTAATCAGCATACCCTAATATATCACCGCTTGCCTTTAAAGACCCGCCTCCCCGTCCGGATCGAGTTAAAAGCCGGTTTCCATCATCCAAGAAGCCGGAGTCTTTGACGGCCGATTTTGATGTTCCAAAAAGTTTATTGATGTCTTCCCTGAAGAGCATCTAGGCGCATTCGCCCCTCTTAAAAAGGAGCAATACGATGCTTAGGTGTTCGGTCTGCAGGCGGAGAGCCGCATTCTATGCGCGTCGGTACTCTGGGGAGAGGCTCTGCCGAAGATGCTTCTCAGAATCGATAGAGGGTAAGGTCCGAACCACCATCAGCAGATATGGCATGTTCAGGTTCGATGACAGAATCGCCGTGGCGGTCTCGGGGGGAAAGGACAGCATCAACCTACTTCACATCCTGTGGAAGATCGAGAAGGATTACCCGAAGGCCACGCTCTGCGCCGTCACGGTGGATGAGGGGATAAGGGGCTACCGCGAAGAGGCTATAAGGATAGCGAGGGAAAACTGTGAGGCTCTTGGGGTCGAGCAGATAACCGTCTCCTTCAAGGAGATCTTTGGGTACACGCTCGACGAGATCGTTGAGAAGACGAGGGAAAAGGGCCAAACGCCATGCGCTTACTGCGGGGTGCTGAGGCGACGCGCTTTGAATGTAGCGGCTGAGGAGGCGGGGGCGGACAAGATAGCGACCGCCCACACCTTAGACGATGAGGTTCAGACATTCCTCCTGAACATGCTCCACGGGGACCCCATGCGGATCATTCGTTCCGGGCCGAGGTTCATCTCTGATGATAAGAGATTTACGCCGAGGGTTAAGCCATTCTGCGAGGTTCTTGAACGGGAGTCGGTCCTCTACGCCTACGTGAAGGGCATAAAGTTCCAGGAGAACCCCTGCCCCTACGCCGGCTGGGCGTTAAGGAATGATGTCCGCTCCTTTCTCAACAGGCTTGAGGAGAGGCATCCAGGTATTAAATATACGCTTTACAGGTCATTCGAGAGGATCCGGGAGGCATACGCATGGCAGGCTGAGGAGACCACTATAAGGCCATGCAGGGTCTGCGGGGAGCCGACGGCAGGCGAGGTCTGCCAGGTATGCAGGATAATCTCCGAGCTAGATCTGGTCTAGACGGCTGATTGCCGGTATGCCCTCATGAGTGATGATGAGCTAAAAAAGGCGGCAAGCAGGGCAGGGCTGAGGCCATCCATGATTCCTTTGGGTGGACGGCGGGTCACCGAGGCTCGACGTATAGTTTTCACCGTCCCCTCCAGACCTCTAACTCGTACCCGCACCCCTCTGAGCGCCGAACGTCCAAGCTTAGGTTGCTCCCTCCCGGGCCTGGCCAGGTTCGCCTGGTAAACACGGTTACGCCCTCCCTACGGAGGACGCTCCGTGACCGCCGGCCCCAGAGGACGGATACTCACTGCTCGAGGGTCCGGAGGCGCCCGGTGATCTTCTACGCCTCACCTCGGCTCTCGGCCCGTCCTATAGAGGGTTTACGGTCGAGGCCTCCTGCCTCTCAGGGGACCCCTAGCCCCCCGCCTGAGACCCGCCGTCCAAAAATGATTCTTTTTTGATGTTATAAAAGGCTTCTTGTCATTTCATCTTCCCCTTAAGCATCCTCATAAGTAGCGGTATGAGTTCCGTTCCATGCTTGAGTACGCCGAGGCTTCCCCTCCTGCATGTGGCCTCTGAGAACCTCTCGATGCCGTCGGGCTTAATGTCGTCCCCCGCTATCAGCAGTGGGACTGGGTCGTCGCTATGCGCCTTCAAACTGCATGGGGTTGAATGGTCCGCGGTGACGCAGATAAGGGTCTCATCGAGATCGATTCTGGAGAGGAGCTCCCCCAAGAGGAATCTGTCTACTTGGCTGATGATCTCAGCCTTCCTCTCGAAGTCCCCGTCGTGCCCAGGCTCATCCGGCCCCTTAATGTGGATGTAGAAGCAGTCGAAGGAGCCATAATTCTCCATGAGCCTCCGCACCCTCAGGTCGCTGTCCGCTCTTATATCGCCCGTTGGTGGGGGGAGCGGTATCAGATGCATCCCTACGAGCCTCGAGATTCCCCGTTCAACAGGCATGTCCGCGAGGCAGGCGAATCTAACCCCGTACCGCTCGTTTATGCTGAAGAACCTCGGAACCCTGTCGCCTGCGTCCCTCGAGAGGATCACATTCGCCTTCAGCTTGCCCTCCGCCTCCCTCCTCCTATTAACCTCATGCCCATCCAAGACCTCATGGCTCTTCTCAGTGAACTCGTTGAGGAGCTGAGCTGCCCTCCTCGCCTCCTCGGTCTCAACGAGCGGGACGGATCTCTGCAGAAACATCCCGAAGTTGGGCTTCGCGACGCCCATCCCCTCGAACCGTTCGTAGGCTGGATCCGTA